>JAILPF010000583.1 GCA_024699575.1 Acetatifactor sp.
AGCATGCCTTAAGCTCCTCCAAAGCAGAAGCATCCGCGCGAACATAAAATGCTCTCTTGGTATCTCCGATATCTGCCAGTTCCACCTCTTCCGCATCCCAGAAACACATAATTGTCTTACCCTGATGTCTTGCACAGTCAACAACATCGGAAACAACCGCACTTGCAGTGGGTAATTTCCCTGCTCCTTTGCCATAGTACATGGAATCGCCCAGCATGTTACCTGTCACAAACACTGCATTGAACACACCGTTTACTACCGCAAGGGGATGGTCCTCGGAAATCATGAACGGTGCCACCATCGTCAACACCTTATTGTCATCCACCGCTTTACTCATACCGAGAAGCTTAATCGTCATATGCATTTCTTTGGCATAGACAAAATCATCTTCTGTAATTCCGGTGATACCCTCTGTATATACCTTCTCGGAATTAACAGTCTTACCCATCATCAATGAAGAAAGAATTGCTATCTTACGGCAGGCATCATGACCTTCCACATCAGCTGCGGGATTTAATTCCGCATAGCCCTTTTCCTGTGCCCTTTTAAGCACCGCGTCAAAGCTTGCGCCTTCTCTCTCCATCTTGCTCAAAATATAATTTGTGGTTCCGTTTAAGATTCCTGTGATGCCCTCAATTTTCTCCGCTGTCAAAGAATAGTTGAGCGGGCGGATAATGGGAATACCACCGCCGACACTGGCCTCAAACAGATAATTACACTTCTGTTCTCTCGCAATCTGCAAAAGTTCAGGACCATACTTGGCAACCAGTTCTTTGTTTGACGTACAAACGCTCTTACCCCTTAAGAGAGCCTGCTTGGTAAACTGATATGCAGCGCCGACACCACCCATGGTCTCACAGATGATTGTAACGTCGTCATCTTCCAAAATCACATTAAAATCGTGAACTACTTTATCTTCATAAGGGTCTCCCGGAAAATCACGCAAATCCAAAATGTACTTTACCTGAAGTTCTTCTGCGGACTTCTTATTGACCATTTCTTTATTTCTCTCAATCACTTCAACGACACCGCTTCCGACTGTGCCGTATCCAAGCACTGCTACATTAATCATACGCCTTTTCGTTCCTCCCTATTCTTTTGCTAAAATCTTTACATGATGTACACCCATCTGATGTTCCATTCGCTCTAACATTCTTGAAATATCCTCAGCATCCTGAAGCATCTGCACGCTGAGACTCAAGGATGCAATACCATTGATAGGGATACTCTGATGAATTGTCAAAATATTGGCATGGTACTCTGCTATAATTTTCAGTACATCTGAGAGACATCCGGGCTCATCATCCATCTGAAAGGTCAGTGTAAATGTAGTTCCCTGTGAGTTATCCTGAAACTGCGAGATGTCTTCCTTATATTTGTAAAAGGAACCTCTGCTGATGCCCACCGCATCCACAGCTTCCTGTACTGTCAAGGCTTTTCCCGTCTCCAAAAGAGCTTTGGCTTCCACCACTTTTAACAGTACCTCAGGCAACGCCCGTTCTCTCACAACATAATACTGCACCGTCTCTCTCATGTCCATTCCCTCTCCCTAAAATTTTCCATTTGAGTGACCGAAACGTTCTTCTATGGTGAACACTTGTCTTTCCACGAAAGACATTTTAGCACAGCAAACCGTGAAACACAAGAGGCGAAAATGTATGAATTTGGGAAAAATATATGGCATATCTATGCAAAACGCACAAAACCGGATAAATATGCGTAAACATATCTATCCGGTCTTCTTGTTTTATCAATTCATATGGACTGGTTCCGCGCAGCTTTTCGCTTAGTTCAACGGATACTTGTCCGTCAAAGTCTGTACAATTGCACGAGCCTTGGGGATGCCGGCTTCTTTCTCCTTGATTACAAGAGAAATAGCTTCTGCAACCTTATCCATATCCTCTGTATTTAATCCTCTTGATGTTACGGCAGGGGTTCCAAGGCGAACGCCGCTGGTAACGAAAGGAGATTTCGGATCATTGGGAATAGTGTTCTTATTGGCAGTGATATGTGCCTCATCCAACCATTTCTCCACTTCTTTTCCGGTGAGATCGAAATTAGTCAAATCGACCAGCATCAAATGGTTATCTGTGCCACCGCTGACAATCTTAACCCCTCTGTCCATCAAGCCCTTACAAAGAGCCTGTGCGTTGTCCACAATGCCCTGCTGGTACTTCTTGAAATCTTCGGACAAAGCTTCTTTAAAGCAGACAGCCTTGGCAGCAATCACATGCATCAAAGGTCCACCCTGAATGCCCGGAAATACTGCTTTATTAAACTTATATTTATCTGCCGCTTCCTGACTGGAAAGAATCATACCACCACGAGGTCCGCGAAGGGTCTTGTGAGTTGTAGTCGTCACCACATCCGCATAAGGAATTGGGCTTGGATGAAGTCCTGCTGCAACCAGACCTGCAATATGTGCCATATCCACCATAAGCACTGCTCCGACTTCATCCGCAATCTCACGGAATCTCTTGAAGTCGATGGTTCTTGCATATGCAGATGCGCCTGCAATAATCATCTTCGGCTTTGCTTCCAGCGCAATTCTGTGAAGTTCATCATAGTCAATGAAGCCCTCATCGTTTACACCGTAAGGTACAATATTAAAATAGGTTCCGGAAATATTTGCAGCGCTACCATGGGTCAAATGTCCGCCGTGATCCAGGTTCATACCCATGATGGTGTCGCCGGGTTTGCAGATAGCAAACTGTACGGCCAGATTTGCCTGTGCACCGGAATGGGGCTGAACATTTACATACTCACAGCCGAACAGTTTCTTTGCTCTCTCAATTGCAAGGTTCTCAACAACATCCACGCACTGGCAACCGCCATAATATCTTTTTCCAGGATATCCTTCCGCATATTTGTTGGTCAACGGGCTTCCCATAGCTGCCATAACAGCTTTGCTCACCCAGTTCTCAGATGCTATCAGTTCGATATGACTGTTCTGACGCTCCTGCTCGTCCACAATCGCCTGCGCGATTTCAGGGTCCGCATTTCTTACTTCATCCAATGAATACATATCTCTCCTCCTATTTCGCCTACACTTTAGCAAGGTAAAGTCTTTCGTTTGATGATAACATAGTATGGGAAAGAAGTAAAGAGAACAGGGAAAGTTTTTTCCTATTTAAATAACTTATTCTTCCATTGACTATTTGTCTAAAATGCAGTATGGTTTATATTGATAGCCGATTTTTTTCGGCATTTTTACCGATAAAGGAGAAACAGCATGTATTATTTCATCGTCAACCCGGCATCCCATTCCGGAAATGGAATGCACATCTGGAAGAAGCAAATCGAACCTGCGCTGAAGCGCTTACAAGTCTCTTATCAATCTTTTCTATCCGATACTCCCGGCGGAGCCACTCAATTGGCGACCCAAATATTAAATGAAGCTCCGGAGCGACCCGTACGACTTGTGGTTCTGGGCGGCGATGGAACTGTTAACGAAGCGCTAAACGGCATCAGGAATTCCGGCGATGTCATATTAGGATATATTCCCACCGGTTCGTCCAACGATCTGGCAAGAGATTTAGGCTTGCCGAAAAAACCTTTGGATAACTTGAAACTAATTCTCAGCGGCTCCAGCATTCGGCCGATGGATTACGGTATCGTAACCTATGCAGACGGAAGCAGCAGACGCTTCCTGACAAGCTGTGGCATCGGGTATGATGCGGCTGTCTGCGAAGAAGTTCAGCGTTCCACACTGAAACCGACTCTAAATAAATTCGGTCTGGGCAAGCTGGCATATCTTTCTACTGCACTGAAGCAGCTAGTTGCAGCCAAAGAGGTTGCCGGCAGTCTAACATTAGACGACACTTCTGCTATTCCACTGTCGAACATGCGCTTCATCGCATCCATGAATCATCGCTTCGAAGGGGGCGGATTTATGTTTGCTCCGGATGCAAAGGACACAGATGGTATCTTAAACCTTTGTGTTGTAGACAATATTTCCAAAAGCAAAATTCTCATAGCACTGCCTTCCGCCTTTAAGGGTAAACACTTCCGTTTCAAAGGAGTCACCCCTTACAGTGCGAAAAAAATCCACATCGATTTGCAAAAACCGATGTGGGTACATACAGACGGTGAGGTCGAGAAACAGGCTTCCTCCATCACAATCACTTGTGTGCCAAACAGTCTCATGTTTCTTCGTCCGTAAACCTGTCTTTTCCTTGTCTTATTTTTAAATATTTTGTGTATGCAGCATAGGCTGTGGGAATGGGATAGCGCTCTTTTGTCTCCTCCGGAAAAATATACAACCAATGGGCGCTGTCCTCTCCCACACCTTTTTCTTCCAACTCATCCACTTTCACAAGATAGCCTTGCATATGCCACTCTCTGTGGCTGAAAATATGTTTTGCATCTTTGAGTTTCGTTATTTTCAAGGTCTTAATGCCATTTTTTTCAAGATACTCTACCACATCTTCCGCAGTCCGGTATCCAGAAAGCCACGGGAATTCATACATACCGGCCAAAAGCCCTTTATCCGCTCTCTTTCTGATAACAGCTTTTCCCTCATCTTGAATCACAAGTATGGTCTTTTTCTCAACTGTTCTGGAGGTCTTATCCTGTTTGACAGGATAGGCCAGCTCTTCCCCGTCAATATGTGATTTACAGAAAAAATTCAACGGACAGGCATCGCAATGAGGTACACCATTTGGCACGCAGACGCATGCTCCAATCTCCATCATCGCCTGATTGAAATCCCCGGGGCGTTCCAACGGCATAAATTCTGTAAGTTCCTGTTCCACCGCAGTCTTCACCTTACTGTCGGTAATCGGGCGCTTATCAGCACGGATTCTGGACAGCACTCGCAAAACATTTCCATCCACTGCCGGGCGAACCCTGCCGTACGCGATGGAAGAAATTGCTCCTGCCGTGTAGGAACCGATTCCTTTTAATTTCAGGAGTTCCTCATATTTCGAAGGCATTATCCCTCCGTAATCCTCCATAACCTGGATTGCGGCTTTTTGCAGGTTTCTCACTCTGTTGTAGTACCCAAGCCCCTCCCAAAGTTTTAATAGTTTTTCTTCCTCCGCTGCAGCCAGGGAAGCAATGTCCGGAAGTTCTGCCATAAAACGCTCAAAGTACGGTTTTACCGCCTCCACTCTGGTCTGTTGCAACATAATTTCGGAAACCCATACGCGGTAAGGAGTAGGTATCTCTCTCCATGGCAGTATACGTCTGTTGGCATCATACCAGTTCAACAAAGGCAACGCCAGTTCCCGCAAATCGCCCGGTATTTTTGGAAGCTTCACCTGAACCTGTTGTCTGATAGCTAAACTGTCCTGCGTTACATTGCAATCGTATGCATACAGTTCCACCCCTTGCTTTTCCGCATTACAGAGTGCCTCTGCAAAGTCTCTTTGCATCTCTTTATTTGGCGTAAAATATTTCACACCCTTCATCTGAATAACGAACAAAATCATAGTCCGATATCCTGCTTTTTTAGCTTCCGTAAGTTCCAGTACATGCTTTACAGCGCGCTCCGAGGGAGCATCAGGGAAAAGCACAACTCCATCTCGTTCCAATGTCACGCCTTTCACCTCGATAAATATCTTCTCCTCCGGCGTTTCCACATAAAAATCAAACCGCGAATTCCCATAGGTGGTCTCAGGGCGTACGCAAACAAGATTGGGGAAAAACGCTTTTGTCCAAAGCCATTCCTCCACAACCTTGTTTGTCGCCTGCGAATCTATATTAATAATTTGTCCGTTTTTTTCCACTGCAACCAAATCATATACAGTAGAGCGTTCCGGATTATCGCTCTTTTCCAGATACACTTTCGTGCCCGGCAGTAAGAGTTCTTTACATCTACCGGTATTTTTGACATGTACACGCTCTTTCATCCCGTCCAAGGCCACATGAGCAATAAAGCGGTTGGGACGGTCAATAAATTCACCCTGTACAATATGTTGATACTTCATTTATCAGTTCTTCTCTCTTTCTATCCTGTCTGTATGGCACTCTTGCTGCCGGCACAGCCATAGATGCGCTCAGGGTATGAATGGACTGGTCATCAAAAAAGATTTGTGCTCCAAACGCCCTTAACACTTCGCGTTTATCAATTCCACCCAGGAAAAACGCTTCGTCCACTCTTACATTCCAGCTCCGTAAGGTTTTAATTACCCTCTCATGGGCAGGTGCACTGCGTGCTGTCACAAGAGCAATTCTTATGGGACAGTTATCCGTCCCGAGTTTTTGTCGGATACCTGAAAGTTTTTTGAGGAAATTGGCAAACGGCCCTTCATTCAGAGGATTCTCCGCATTTTCTCTTTCGTTTTCCTCAAATGCACCAAGTCCTTTTTCCTTATAAATCCGCTCGGATTCATCTGAAAACAAAACCGCATCCCCATCAAAAGCAATCCGTATCTGCCAGGCCTTAGGGTAAATTACTCTCGGCTCCTCCACATGCTGTGTACAGATGATTCCTGCCGCGATTCCACAGTCAATAGCACATTGCACATCATCCTCATATGCCGACAGGAAAAGGTCTGTTTCAAATGCATTCAGATATGGAGCAAGGGAGGCACCACTGACAAGAACCGCTCTGGTAATGTCCAAGCCATAATGCTTGATGCTGTTAAATACCCGAAGAGATGTATCCGGGCTGTTGCGGGACATCACGATAACTTCCACCAATTTTTCTTCCCGGTTCTCATTGAGTCTGAGCAGCGCTTCCACCAGCGCAAATCCGGGACCCGGTTTTAAAATATCTGTTTCATGTTCCACCTGATAGTTACAATACGCTTCCACTCCTTGCCGTTCAAATATCTCATTCTCCAACGTAAGGTCAAATAATGCTCTGGAAGATATACCGATTACCATGTGCTTTTCCAATGATTTCATAAGCAGACTCCTTTCTATACAGAGTAATAAGTCCTGTCAGCTCTGCGCAGATAGTTCTGCCCCGCATCAATCACATGGCACCTATGTAACAACCTCTTACCTTAAGCGATTACACTCATATTTCTCCAAGGTCAAAAGACATTGCTTTAATGAGTTAAACCTGCTCTGGGTATCTCCGTCTTCCACCTCAACGTCACAGGCGATTGCCATTGTAGTAATCATTTCATCCGTGATACGGTGCTGTAATCCAGCAAGGATATTCAGTCGTTGTTCGTAAGTATCCGCATCCAGAAATTCGATTACCAGTGGGTCAAGCTGCGGACCGGCAGGCGATTCTGCCTGTTCAGAAAAATTCTCCGTTTTTGTTTGATACTCTGTTGCAGTTTCCTGTGACTCTCTTTTTCTGTCAGAATTCTGCAGTTCAAAGCGATACTTCTGTTCAACATCAGGATATTTTTCCCGATCCACTTCACTTAAAAACATCTCAAGCGGTCTTGCAAAAATTCTGAAATCGCCGTACATCGCCTGATAGATTACCAGCTGTTCCTTGGTCTCCGTGTGTTCTGCTATGGCTACTATCTGATATAAATTTCCTTTAAAGTGTTTATAAATCTCATGGGGCTTTGGAATAAATGTCATAAAAACAGTGCTCCCTTCTTGTCGCATTTACAAGAAGTATAACTCCATTTTCATGAAATGTCATGTAAATTCCATCATTCGGTTATAAGAAATTTATGCCGGAAGGTACATTTTTCGTCAATAAAATCGAATGTTGAAAGAGCCTGCGCCAACTGTTCACGTTCTGCATTCGTCAACTCATCGATTTTGCGATGATGAACAGTCAATGTATACTCTCGCGTACCATCCTGCTCCATCACCTTTGTAAGCATCACTCCGCTGTTACCAAATCCTTCTTCCGCTAAATACTTCTTTGCCTCTCCAAGCATCACACTTTCTTTTTCCGCGTAGTAATTATCTATTTCCTGCCCGGAAGGATTGCTCTCACACCTTACTGTCTCTGTTACAAAAAAAGAAATCAAAAGAATCAATCCAACTGTAGCCACCACAAAACCCAAATTGTCGCGAACACCTTTTCTCATAAACTCATTCCTCACTTTCATCTGCCTGTTTACTTTTTGCTTTGTTGAGTTCATAATATACTTTTTTGTGTCCCTTAAAACTCCCTCTTGTAAAAATACCCCCACTCCCCAAC
>JAILPF010000007.1 GCA_024699575.1 Acetatifactor sp.
CGAGATTTTGAATCCCGATCTTGTAATTGCTACTCTTAGCGGTAAAGACACAAAGCTTTACATGGAATTGACCATAACAAAGGGTCGCGGTTATGTAAGTGCTGACAAGAATAAGCATGATGACCTTCCTATTGGTGTAATCGCTATTGATTCCATTTATACACCGGTTGAGAGAGTAAACGTCACTGTTGAGAACACCCGTGTTGGTCAGATTACCGACTATGATAAGCTGACTTTGGATGTTCACACCAATGGTACTCTTGTTCCTGATGAAGCTGTAAGTTTGGCAGCAAAAGTACTCAGCGAGCATTTGAGCCTGTTCATTGATCTTTCCGAGAATGCTAAGACCGCAGAGGTTATGGTTGAGAAGGAAGACGATGAGAAAGAGAAAGTGCTTGAGATGAGCATTGACGAATTGGAACTTTCCGTTCGTTCTTACAACTGCTTAAAGAGAGCAGGTATCAATACAGTTGAAGAGTTGTGCAACAGAACTTCTGAAGATATGATGAAGGTTCGTAATCTTGGTCGTAAGTCTTTGGAAGAAGTTCTTGCAAAACTCAAAGAGCTTGGACTTCAGTTGAATCCCAGCGAAGAGAACTAATTAAGATAAACCGTATATGGTAAGTCCGAACGGCACATATGCGGTTCATCTCTAAATGGCAACTTAAGCATTCGGTAAGTAAGTCCAAAGAGCGTGGCCGGATGTACCATGTTAAGAGAAAGGATAAAGAAAAATGGCAAAGTATAGAAAGCTTGGCAGAACAGCTGCTCAGAGAAAAGCATTATTAAGAAATCAGGTAACAGCACTTATCAACAATGGTAAGATTGTTACTACCGAAGCTAAGGCTAAGGAAGTTAGAAAGATTGCAGAGGGACTTATCGCTCTTGCAGTGAAAGAAAAAGACAACTTTGAAACCGTTAAAGTTTCTGCAAAGGTTGCAGTAAAAGACAAAGACGGTAAGAGAGTAAAAGAAGTTGTTGACGGTAAGCAAGTTACCAAGTATGACACTGTTGATAAGGAAATCAAGAAAGATCTTCCTTCCAGACTTCATGCAAGACGTTAGATGCTTAAGGTTCTGAACACTGTTGTTGCTGTTCCTACAGATGCAGCAGGCAAGAAGAAAAATACTAAGGAAGTTGATCTTGTTGCTAAGTTGTTTGACGAGTATGCTCCTAAGTATGCTGATCGTAAGGGTGGTTACACCAGAATCGTTAAGATTGGTCAGCGTAAGGGCGACGCAGCAATGGAAGTTGTACTTGAGTTGGTATAATTCTAAGATAGAAAGAGGACTGTTTCAAACAGTCCTCTTTTTTAATGCTCACTTTTCAGCCGGTTTACTAATTAGCTTTTTGAAAATGCTGGTAATCTTTGCAGGTGTTCCAGTTGCCGCCCCAGGTAAAACCATGGGAAATAAACAGCTTGTAGCATAGATCGTTCTCGTCAATTTTATACGGGAAGTTTAAGTCCCTGTCAGCATAGCCTGTAGCGTCCTCAGGGGATACATTTTGCGTTCCATCAGTGTTGTAAGTGATATAAGGGTTATAGAAAGGATTTACATCTATTGCAAGCCCCAGCGCGTGTTTGGAGAGGGTTGTGGTTCCGTCGACATTCCGATAGTTGAAGCAGGAGGTGTTATTATCCTCCATGGATGCGGTGTCATCACCCTCATATTCATCTATGAGATGTACCTTTTCAATCAGGTATTCGTTCTGATATAATGCGTAAAATATTTCGACTAAGTCCTGAGCGATATCTTTGTTACAAATCAGTTCTCCTTCTGCAGGATTTCTGTCAAAATCATAGTGCTTTATGTGCACATACATTAGATCGTCATAGGAGATTCTGGTACTTTCGTCCTGACTTTGGTCGGTAGAATCGAAATCAGAAATTTGATTTTTTGATAATTCCTCTACATTTGCATCACTATTTTGTGGAAAAGAAACACCCGTAATGTAACGCTTTAAATCATCAGAAAGTGGTTCATAATAAAAGGAATCTTCATAAGTAACACGGTTTTTTTCTTCTGTAATTCCGTTTAATTTTGCACCAACCAGAGTACTTTCTAAATCTATTTTTTCATCCTGCAATTTTTTCTCCACTTGTCCCTCATTTGATGCGTGGATAACTTCTTTTTCTGACAATTCATCTGTGGTTAAATCATCGGAAGGATTGTCCAGACTCAGTTGTAAATCCGGGTGTTGCTGGGCATAATCAGAAAGTGTCAGGGATTTTTTATGGGAAATCCGGGTCATGACCACTACAAACGCAAATACAACCAGAATAATGGAGAGGGACTTGATTAACTGTCTTTTGTCTATATTCATATGTATGCCATCCTTTAACTATTCTGATTAAAGAATAGCATGCCTATAAAGGTTTGTAAACTTGTGAATAGTTGTTGTAATTCCCGATTTTATTTAGTAAAATAGAATCCGTGTAGTATTTGAAGTTTTTCGTTGCATATGAAAGGCAGTATTATGGGAATTATTAAAGCTGAAAATGTGACATTTGAATATATCAGGCGCGATGAAGAGGGGAATGTGGAAGGTATTACCACCGCTGTGGACAATGTTTCTCTCGACATTGAGCAAGGACAGTTTATTGCCATACTGGGACATAACGGATCCGGAAAGTCTACCTTTGCAAAGCATTTGAACGCCATCTTGCATCCGACGGAAGGAACCGTGTGGGTGAATGGGATGAATACAAGACATGAGGAAGATGTCTGGGACATCAGGCAAACTGCCGGAATGGTTTTCCAGAATCCGGATAATCAGATTATCGGGCAGATTGTGGAGGAAGATGTGGGATTCGGACCGGAGAACATGGGTGTTCCCACAAAAGAAATCTGGGAGCGCGTGGAGGAGAGCCTGAAAGCTGTTGGAATGTATGAGTTTAGAAAGCATTCACCAAATAAACTCTCCGGAGGACAAAAGCAACGTGTTTCAATTGCCGGTGTTCTTGCCATGCATCCGAAATGTATCGTCCTGGATGAGCCCACAGCTATGCTCGACCCTAACGGCAGAAAAGAAGTGATTCGTGCTATCAGGGCGCTGAATGATGTGGAGGGAATGACGGTTATTCTCATCACACATTATATGGAAGAAATTATCTACGCAGATAAAGTGTTTATCATGGATAAAGGTAAAGTTGCAATGGAGGGAACGCCAAGAGAGGTATTCTCACAGGTGGAGAAGCTAAAAAAACTGCGACTGGATGTTCCACAGGTTACCCTTTTAGCATATGAATTGCAGAAGAAAGGTCTGCCATTGCCTGACGGGATTCTGACTACAGAGGAATTGGTTCAGGAACTTTTGGACTTGAAAAATGGCAACCTTGAAAGACGTTAGGTTTTATTTTAAGAAAGGCTCGGTGACGATAAATGTCCTTGATTTTGGATCATGTCAGTTATATTTATGGAGATGATACAACGCTTGCGGTAAAGGCGCTTGATGATGTATGTCTGAACATTCCGGACGGACAGTTCGTTGGCGTAATCGGACATACCGGTTCCGGCAAATCAACCCTGATGCAGCATCTGAACGGTCTGCTGAAAGCGACAAGCGGCAGTATCTATTTTAACGGTGAAGACATTTATGACAAAGATTTTGATATGAAAAAGCTCAGAAGCAAGGTTGGATTGGTATTCCAGTATCCGGAGCATCAGCTGTTTGAGATTGATGTTTTTTCCGATGTTTGCTTCGGCCCTAAGAATCTGGGATTAGACAGGAAAGAAGTGGAACTTCGTGCCTATGATGCCTTAAAGAAGGTTGGATTGCCGGATGAGTTGTTTTATCAATCACCCTTTGATCTGTCAGGAGGACAGAAAAGACGTGTGGCAATTGCCGGTGTTCTTGCAATGAAACCGGATGTATTGATTCTGGATGAGCCCACTGCCGGTCTGGACCCGAAGGGACGTGAGGAGATTCTGGAGCAGATTAAGAAACTGCAGACTGAGACAGGAATGACCATTATTTTGGTTTCCCACAGTATGGAGGATGTAGCAAAGTATGTTGACCGTATTGTGGTAATGAATCGCGGCAAAGTAATGTATGACGATATCCCGAAAGAGGTGTTCCGTCATTACAAGGAGCTTGAGGAAGTGGGACTTGCCGCTCCCCAGGTAACATATATAATGCATGCCCTGAAACAAAAGGGCTTGGCGGTGGATGTGGATGCCACCACGATTGAGGAGGCCACAGAGCAGATATGCTTAGAGATATTACATTAGGACAATATTATCAGACAGAGTCCGTGTTACACAGAATGGACCCGCGGGTAAAGCTGGGCGGGACCCTTCTTTACATTATTTCTCTGTTCTGCTTTAAAAATTTTTGGGGATACCTGATTGCAGTTCTTTTCCTGGGTTGTGTGATTAAACTTTCGAAAGTACCCTTTAAATATATGGTAAAGGGTATGAAAGCAATTATTGTTTTGCTGTTAATTACGGTGGTGTTTAACCTCTTTTTGACTCCGGGCACTGCATTGATTACAGTGTGGAAACTGACTATTACTAAGGAAGGTTTGAAAACCGCTTTGACCATGGCCCTTCGCCTGACCCTTTTGATTATCGGCTCCTCGGTTATGACGCTTACCACTACTCCGAATCAATTGACCGATGCTATGGAAAAGGGGATGAGCCCTTTAAAGGTAATCAAAGTGCCGGTACATGAGCTTGCAATGATGATGTCCATTGCACTGCGTTTCATCCCGATTCTTTTGGAAGAGACGGATAAAATCATGAAAGCTCAGATTGCCCGCGGTGCGGATTTCGAGAGCGGAAATCTTTTCAAGCGAGCAAAAGCCATGGTGCCGTTGCTTGTGCCGCTGTTTATCTCAGCGTTCAGAAGGGCAAACGATCTTGCTATGGCGATGGAGGCAAGATGCTACAGGGGCGGAGACAACCGCACTAAGATGAAGCCGCTCGTCTACCACAGAAATGATTTTATTGCCTATGCGTTCATTTTCGTTTATATGGTGGCGAGTATTACAATCGGCAGGGTTTTCTAAGACGGATTGATATATGGAAAAGAAAAGAGTACGCCTGACGGTCGCGTATGATGGTACCAATTATCACGGCTGGCAGGTACAGAATAACGGAATAACAATTGAGAGTGAGCTTAACAGATGTTTGACGGAACTTCTGGGGGAAGAGATTCAGGTAATCGGAGCCAGCAGAACAGATGCCGGAGTTCACGCCATGGGCAATGTTGCTGTTTTTGACACAGTGCATCCCATGCCGGCGGATAAGATTTCTTATGCGTTGAATCAGCGTCTGCCGGAGGATATCCGGATTCAGAAGTCTGAAGAGGTGCCCACTGACTGGCATCCAAGACACTGTGAGAGCAGAAAGACCTATGAGTATCATATCTACTGTGCACCTTTTCCGATGCCAATCAATCGCTTTTATGCTTATTTCACATATCATATGCTGGATGCTGAAGCGATGCAACAGGCAGCAAAGTATCTGGTAGGAGAACATGATTTTCAAAGCTTCTGCCAGACCGGAGCCCAGGTGGAGACAACTGTGCGTCGGATTTATTCTTTGGAGGTAGAGGAACATGGAACAAATGAAAGTGCACAGCCGATTGCACCAAATGGGCGTGAAATCATAATTCGTGTCTGCGGGAACGGCTTCCTATATAATATGGTGAGGATTATCGCCGGTACCCTGATAGAAATCGGTCAGGGAAAACGGAAACCGGCTGAGATGAAGGACATTTTAAGTGCCTGTAATCGTCAGGCAGCGGGACCGACTGCCCCTGCTCAAGGATTAACACTGATAAAATATGAGTTTTTGTAAAAATAAGGTTGACATGCAACCGGGTGTATCATATAATATTTAACTGTGACAATGTTTGAAATGCATTTCGTCAAAGCCCCGACGGTGCATTTGAAATAAATGACAATTGTTCCGAACAAATTTTTAATCGTAGCCGGACATCTGCGATTCTAAATGGAAGCGGGACCAATATTTTACCAAAGTAATACGGAGGGAACATAATGAAAACATTTATGGCAAGTCCAGCTACAATCGATAGAAAATGGTATGTAGTAGACGCTACAGATAAGACTCTTGGACGCCTTGCTTCTGAGGTTGCCAAGGTTTTAAGAGGAAAGAACAAAGCTATCTTTACTCCTCACATCGACACAGGTGATTATGTAATCGTAATCAACGCTGAGAAGATTAAAGTAACCGGTAAGAAAATGGATCAGAAGGTTTACTATCATCATTCCGACTATGTTGGCGGTATGAAAGAAGCTACTCTGAGAGAGAAGCTTGCTAAGAGACCTGAGCAGGTAATCGAGTTTGCAGTTAAGGGAATGCTTCCCAAGGGACCTTTAGGAAGACAGATGTTCACAAAGCTTCATGTATACGCAGGACCTGAGCATGATCATGCAGCTCAGAAGCCTGAAGAGCTGACATTCTAAGGGACTGAAAGGAGGATATAAATCATGGCTAAAGCTGAAAAGTATTACGGAACAGGTAGAAGAAAGAAATCAATCGCCAGAGTATATTTGGTACCCGGTAAGGGCGATGTTATCATCAATAAGAGAAGCATGGATGAGTACTTCGGTCTTGAGACCTTGAAGGTTATCGTTCGTCAGCCTCTTGTAGCAACTGAGAACGCTGATAAGTTCGACGTTTTGGTTAACGTACACGGTGGCGGATACACCGGCCAGGCTGGTGCAATCAGACACGGTATCGCAAGAGCACTTCTTCAGGTAGACGCAGACTTCAAACCCGTTTTGAAGAAAGCAGGATACCTCACCAGAGACCCTCGTATGAAAGAGAGAAAGAAATACGGTCTCAAAGCAGCAAGACGTGCACCTCAGTTCTCAAAGAGATAGAAAATCAAATATTCCCTGGACATCCCAGGACAACCGAAAGCCTCCGAAACCGCTTGTTTCGGGGGTTTTCTTTTTCTCCAAAACTTGCTGAGTCGGTGTGAAATTTGGTGGGAGTTGGAGAGTATGCAGCGTATATGTAGCGTATATGCAGCAATAATATCTTTTCGAGAAAAAGGAGCGCCCCGGAAGCACAGTTCTCTCCGGGGCAGTTTTCATATCTTGTTGATGGCATCCACGAGGATCTGAATATCGAGATGGGTGTAAACCCTCTCGGTGAGCGTCATCGCTCCGGAGTGGCCGACAATCTTTTTGATAGT
>JAILPF010000015.1 GCA_024699575.1 Acetatifactor sp.
CAAACCAAAATCGGCATTAAAAATCTTACCGACATTCAATATCAACAGAACAATAATCATCGTCTTTAAATGAGGAAGTGTGACATATTTGACCTGCTGCCATTTGGAAGCACCGTCAATGCTCGCCGCCTCATACTGGGAGGCATCGATACCGGTGATTGCCGCCAGATATAGAATACTGGAGTAACCGGTCTGTTTCCATACATTACAGAGCACTAGCAGATAAGGCCAAGGCTTTGTCACATTGTAAAAATCCGTCACCGGCACATTTAACGCTTCCTGCAGATGAGGAATCAGTCCTCTGGTAGGATCCAGGAAAGCCTGCACAAAGTAACTTGCAACCATCCAGCTCATAAAGTAAGGGAAGAACATGAGCGTCTGATAAAACTTAGCGGAAAATTTATTGGTCAGCTCACTCAACATAATCGCAAAGGCAACGGAAATCACCAAACCCAAAGCGATAAATACAATGTTATACAACAAAGTGTTTCGAACCATAATCCAGGAATCAGATGTGGTAAACAGAAACTTGAAATTCTTAAGTCCGACAAACTTACTATGACTAAGGTTGTTGATAAAGGAAGGAGCTTTTGTGTAAATCTTGTAATCCTGAAAAGCCAGCACAATACCGGCCATCGGTAAATAACGTAACAAAATCAACCAGATTGCTCCCGGCAATACCATGGTGGTAAGCAACAATGTTTTTTTTCTGTTTGCTTTCATCACGCTTGACTTCTTATTTTCTTTCGCCATTTGATATCTCTCCCAGTTCTTTATTGCTCTATCTTACTAACTTGATTCAATTATAGCCCATCTTTTTTGAAAACAATATTGTTATAAATGGCAGTTTTTGAATAATATTGTTCTTTTGGTTGGATTTTGTTGTTGCATATTAGACAATTTATTCCTATTATAAAAGCTTTTTAGCAGTCATTTTTTACAGAACTTTTGTACTATACATCAAAAAGGATGCATGCAAAATGATTTCTCATCTTACACACATCCTTTTCCTGCCATCTCCAATTCATTTTATTGTTTTGAATAAATCTCAAGCTCCGCAAGCTGTGCACCCACAGCACCGGTATTCTGGGTAAAGGAAAGTCTGACCGCCTTCACAGTAACCTCATCAAACTCCAATACCACTTCATTTCCCCTGTCCGGGTCAAACTCGTAATCTGTGGAAGGAATCAGTTCCGTGAAGTTCTCACCGTCTGTGCTTATTTCCACACGGAAGGTCTGAATGCGCCTGCCCCAGACAGATTGCGGACAGAGCAAGAGCCTGAGTGCATGAATGGTTACCTCATCCTGATACACTGCCGTTAATATATTGGGGTAGGAATCCGGCGCGCCTTCCCAGTAGGATGCCCCCTTTGTCTCCCCGTCCTTGGCTTTTCCGGGCAGATACACATCATTGTAACCGTTGGCATCAAAATAGGCATCCCCTGCGATATTGACTCCGTCCGGAATCACCGGAATATATTCCTCTTTGATAAACTCCTTCGGCACCTCTGAAGTGTTTCTCTCTGCCGTAGGCACCACCACAACCTCACCGTAGGAGGCTTCCCCTGCATTAGATTGCTGTACAAACACCAGCCCCCACAGCACAGCAGTGCAGACCAGTGCCACCGCCAGCAATGCAATTCTTACCTTATTCATATTGCCCCACCCCCTATTCGAATGTCACACCGGACACACTCTTGTCATTGATTTTAATGTTTCCATCTTCAGCAGTCTTGATATCCTGACCAAACATCTTCAGGTTCCTGAACACCACATTTTCCACCGTATGGTCTGCATCATATCCGGTGATGCGGCTCACATTCTCAGCCCCTTCCATGATATTTATATTCTCCAGGGTAATATTGCGGATCTGGCCGCGCTGTGCGGTAGACGACCAGTTGCCGTTCTGTACAATGGCGATATCAATCAGGAACTTCAAATCGCTGTCACCGCTTCCGATTTCCTCATGTTCCACTGTGATATCCCTGAAAGTGATTCCCTGCACCATGGCATCATCCGCATTGTGCACAGAGATAATCGGTTTGTGGAAATTGTTTAAAACCGTAATATCTTCAAACAGCACATTCGTAATAGAGGAGTCCTTCTTTTGGCCCTTGTTCGTCTCATAACCAATCTCCATGGACTGAGCCAGGTCTGTCCACAACTGGATATGTCGGAATGTGATGTTATCCGTGTTCTTATCATAATTTTTTACAACAAGCGAATCATCCCATGACCGCACAAAGCAATTTTCCACCAAATAATTTTGGCAGGACTGTAGGCTGATACCGTCGCCGTTGGGACGGGAAGAAATAATCTTCACATTATCAATGATTCCGTCCGTGGAATCATATCCCTGATATACCCACGCATTGGGATTTAAAACAATGATATCCTTCACCGTAACATTAGAACAGTGATCGAATTTCAGCGGAATACTGGCACTGGTTCCCTTCCAGCCCTCAATCTTGGAGCCGTCCAGAATACCATGTCCACACACTGTGATATTGCTCTCAAAGTTAGCAGTCAAAGTACCGTGTACCACCGCTCCGCCTGCCAGATATATGGTCTGACCTTTT
>JAILPF010000085.1 GCA_024699575.1 Acetatifactor sp.
CTAAAAATTTCACATATGAAAAGGAGTGAACCTATGGAAAAAAGAAGTCTCAAAATGCTCGTCAGATCTCTTTCAGCAAAAGTTACATTGCTGGCAATAGTTATCACTATTTTTGCAGTTACAAACTGTACCACTGTAGCACTTACCGGCGCGCGCTCCATGATGTCAGAAGTAAATGAGCATTATCTGCTCAGTGTTGTAAATGCCGCAGCAAATGTGCTGGATAAGATTCCGGTCAGCGAAGACGGTACAGATTCCTATGCAGATGTTCTTGCAAATACTACTTTGGAAGGAGTTCCTTCCTCCTATGCATATCTGGTTTCCGGTGATGGCACAATGCTCTATCATCCTACGGAATCCAAAATAGGACAACCTGTAGAAAATGTAGTAATATCCAGCGTTGTATCGGAAATAAAAAGTGGACGGGTTCCTGCACCGGCAGCCGTAACTTACGAATTTAAAGGTGCCGATAAGTACGCTGCTTTTCACGTTATCAGTGGCAATCGGATTGTGGTTATCACAGCCGACAAGGCAGAAATGAACACCCCCATCAACACTTTGATAAAAAATTCCGGATTGATTTCTGCCACTAATTTACTGTTATGTTTCGTTATTTCATTTTTAAGTGCAGCTCTTATTATCTCCAGACCTATCAGACGACTTACAACTGTTATCAAAGCTACCGCGGAATTAAACTTTGAGCATCAGGAAGGTGCGGAAAAGATTATGGACAGGCATGATGAAATCGGTGAAATGGCTCGCTCCATTCAAAAAATGCGTTCGGCACTTCGCTCCATCATCCGGGAGATACACGGTGCGGGTGATATGATTTCCGATAATGTAGATTCCCTTGCCAAAGTATCGGAAAATGTAAATATCATGTGTGTCACCAACTCTTCCACCACGGAAGAGCTTGCTGCCGCCATGGAGGAAACCGCCGGAACGACAGAAATGATTCAGAATAATGTCCATACAATTGAAGAAAATGCTAACAACATCAGTTCCCTTACTCAGGAGGGCGTAAATACTTCCCAGGAAATTTTGGAACGGGCAGAAAGCCTGCAAGCCAAAACCCAGGCAGCCACCGCCAATACCATGCATGTATATGAGGATGTAAAGGTCCGTGCCAATGAAGCAATCGAAGGCATAAAAGCGGTTGAGCAGATTAACGAGCTCACCCAGACAATCATGCAGATTTCTTCCCAGACAAACCTCCTTGCATTAAATGCCTCCATTGAAGCTGCCAGAGCCGGAGAAGCCGGAAGAGGCTTTGCTGTGGTTGCCTCCGAGATTGGTTCCCTTGCCGAGCAGACCGCTCAGGCCATCAAAAACATCGATGTAATGATTGCCGATATCAACCACGCTGTATCTAATATTTCGGATTGTCTCGGAGATACAACCTCCTTCCTCGAGGAAACCGTTGTAAAAGAATATCAGGAATTTGAACAAGTCAGTATCCAGTATAGAGAAGATGCGAATGTGTTCGGCTCCAGCATGACCTCCGTGGAAAAGGCATTGTCGGAGCTTACCTCTTCCATTCAGTCCATTACATCCGCTTTGCAAAGTATCAATAATACAGTGGGTGAATCTGCAAGCGGCGTCAACTCAATAGCAGACAAAACAAATACCATGAAAGAAGAAACTTTCGCAAATACCGAATTGATTGCACACGTACGTAAGAGTGTCGAAGAATTGTATCAAATCACTCAAATGTTTGTACTGGAATAGCCTGCTATCCATGAAAACAAAAGCCATGAAAAAACGTACCTTCAATAACACTGATTTATTTATATTAGATTAAGGAATCTTTCAGTATTTCCCTGAGCAAATATACTCGATTAAAGGGAAATGAAAAATAATATCCATCTGCGAAATCTTTCGTGAGGGCGATCATATCCCGGGCAAGTTGTACCCCGGCCTGTTCGCCCTCTTCTTTTGTCATGTTTTCATGAAATCTTGCAAGCACTTCATCATCCACATCGATACCGGACATCTCATTTTTCATGAACAGTGCATTTTTCAGACTGACAAAGGGCATAATTCCGCAAAGGATTCTTGCGCCGGTCTCCATTTTTACTCGGCGCAGTCTTTCCGCACTGTCCCCGGTAGATACGGGCTGTGTCAGGAAAAACTCTGCTCCCATTTCCATTTTCCGTTTCACTCGGCCAATCTCTACTTCCAGATTCCTGCGTCCCTGATTGATTGCTCCTCCGTAGGTAATCGGATTCCTTTGAAACTGCTCTTCATTCATATCACTCATCATCTGCATCAATCCCACAGAATCAAAATTGAATACGCTTCTGACTTGACTGCGTTCTACGGATGGAATCGGGTCTCCTGTAATAACAAGGAAATTATAAATGCCGTTAATCTGTGCTCCCAGAAGCTGTGAGCGCATAGCAATTGCATTCTTGTCCCTGCAGCAAATATGCGGCATCACCGGTATTTTGGTCTCATGATAAACCTTTTCCGCCATCAAAATAGAATCAGCTCTGGTACGGCCTGACGGAGAATCCGGAAAAGTCAATACATCCACACCACTCTCAATCAGCAGATGCGCAGCGTCCATCATCTTCTCATCATCGCTTCCGAGGGGTGGTGCCAGCTCAACCGCTATCAATTTCTTTCCTTCCTTTCCTCGAAAGAAAGCATGACTTGTTTTCTCCATACACACAGTAGATTCCTGCTCCCCATCCTGTCTGAAAGGTCTGGGGGTCCGGTCCATCTTATCGGCAAGGCTTTTGATATATTCAGGAGTGGTGCCGCAACAACCGCCGACAATATCTGCCTTTTCCTGTCCAATCTCACACACTTTCTCCTGAAAATAAAGGATATTCCGGTCAGAGAAAGTCATACGGCTGCTTGCCTGATGCGGGTATCCTGCATTTGGCAATGCTGAAATAAATTTATTAAAAGTATTATCTATCTGTTTTAAAATACGGTTCATATGTCCGGGACCAACACCGCAATTGAATCCGACCGCATCAATCCATTCGTTCTTGCCGGCCTCCGCAAACAGCTTTCTTCCACTTAACCCGGAGCCACTATAACCAAACTGGCTCATCGCAAACTGTACCAGCACAAAGCTGTCTTTTCCGACAGCAGAAATAGCAGGCAAAATATCTTCCAGATCAGAAAAGGTTTCAAAGATGAACAATCCGGCTCCCTGTTCCTTAAAAATCTCACATATTTTTAAATATTCCTGTTTAATAGCCTGTCTGTCCTCACTCCGTCTCGCAGGAATCGGTCCAATATCGGCAGCTACCAGTACTTCTTCTCTTCCATTTCGCATTGCATGATGAGCAGCCTGTTTCGCCAGGTCATATCCTGCCTTTATACAGGCTTCCACCTGCTCCATAGATTCTAAATTAGAAGTATTGCATGCGTAGGTATTGGTTCGGATAATATCCGCGCCTGCCTGAATGTATTCTTCATGAATCTGCAGAACTCTCTCCGGATGCAAAAGATTACTCTTTTCCGGCAGTTCCTGAGTCGCATATCGGGAAGCATAATACGTCCCGAAAGCTCCATCACATATTAATTTCCTTTCTGATAAAATGCTTGATATTCTTTCTTTTTCCTGCATTGTTTTTCTCCCGGTTTTAACCTTCAAACTTGTCCATCATTATAACACGGTTTTTTCAAGGTCTCCAGTAGTATTTTTCCTTTTTACCTATGTATATTTATACATTTTGTAAGTTATTTTATACATTTATATGAATATTAAATTAATTTTATGCATTTTTATACTTGATTTTATCAGAGTGATGTTGTATAGTGTTCTAAGATTACAAATGCAGCATGCAAATTTATTCACTATATGGAGGCATAATTATATGAAGGAAAAAGTCATTCTCGCGTACTCCGGCGGTTTGGATACCACCGCGATTATTCCCTGGTTAAAGGAAAACTTCGATTATGAAGTAATCTGTGTCTGCGTGGATTGCGGACAGGAAGAAGAGTTGGATGGTTTGGAAGAACGTGCAAAGTTCTGTGGAGCATCTAAGCTTTATATCGAAAATGTAACTGACGAATTTTGTGACGAGTATATTGTTCCCTGTGTTCAGGCAAATGCAATCTATGAGAACAAATACCTGCTTGGAACTTCTATGGCAAGACCACTTATCGCAAAACGTCTTGTTGAAATTGCAAGAAAAGAAGGTGCAACAGCGATTTGCCACGGTGCAACCGGAAAGGGTAATGACCAGATTCGTTTTGAACTTGGAATCAAGGCACTGGCTCCTGATATCAAAATCATTGCAGCCTGGAGAAATGACAAGTGGACAATGG
>JAILPF010000096.1 GCA_024699575.1 Acetatifactor sp.
TGATAGCGTCCAGTCTCATGACTCCTGCCCATGTCTATATCTGGGATGAACCTTTGAATTACATTGATGTCTTTTCGAGGATGCAGATTGAGGATTTGATACTCAAATATTGTCCTACCATGATTGTGGTGGAACATGATCAAAGATTCCGGGAAAAGATAGCGACCAGAACCATTGATATGATATAACAAGCGCAGAGCGCTTGTTATCATCCGGCGTCGCCGAATAACCCCTTCGGGTTTGCTCGGCTCGTGCCTCTATGATATAATAGGCGAGAAGTGGCTGCTGTTTTGCACAGTTGCAACCGTCGGTTGACACATTGCAAAGCCCGCTTTATGGTCTGCAACCGGGGGATCTCCTATACTGAAAAGCGTAGAGAGGAACCCGTAAAGGGTCAGATTCATAAATAGGAGGAGAAGATAGATATGATAATGGCAGATAAGATTATCGAGTTAAGAAAGAAGAATGGATGGTCTCAGGAGGAATTGGCTGAGAAGCTGAATGTGAGCAGACAATCCGTATCCAAATGGGAGGGAGCACAGTCTGTTCCTGATTTGAATAAGGTGATTGCCATGGCAGCAGTCTTTGGAGTAAGTACCGATTATTTATTAAAGGATGAAATGGAGCAGGAAGAATTTATTCCGGAGGAACATGCAGAGAGTAAACTTGCGGAGCAAGGGGAAAAAGTTCATTTCGTTTCCATGGAAGAAGCCAATGAGTTTTTGCATAAGAATGCGATTGCTGCAAAACAGATTGCACTGGGCGTGCTGATGTGCATACTGTCTCCTGCGATGGTTATTTTGCTGGGTGTAGCGGGGGAAGTCGGAAAGGCACCTTTCACAGAAGATCAGGGAGCAATCTTTGGAGTAATTATACTCTTTTTACTCATTGCAGGTGCGGTTGCAATTTTTGTTCGCAGTGGAATACAGCTTTCTGCCTATGAATATTTGGAAAAAGAGTGGATTGAGACAGAGTACGGTGTGGCAGGCATGGCAAGAGAGCGTAAAAACAGCTATGAACAGACTCATTCCAGAGAGCTGGTTCTTGGAATTGTACTTTGCATTTTGGCAGTAATACCCATTTTTATGGGAGCTTTGTTGGATGACGAGAACGATATGCTGTTTGCATCAGGTGCAGTAATCCTGCTTGCACTGATTGGGTGCGGTGTGTATATGATTGTTAAGACTTCCATTATTTGGGGAGGTTTCCAGAGACTGTTGGAGGATGGAGATTATTCCAGAGATAAAAAGAGAACCAGAAGTAGTGCGGTTTTGACTATTTACTGGGCAGTGGTCACAGCTATCTATCTTGGATACAGCTTCTTTACCTTTGACTGGGCGCACAGCTGGATTATCTGGCCGGTAGCAGGAGTTCTGAGTGCCGGTGTGGACGCAATAGAAAAAATGACAAGAAGGGAGTAGCATAAAAGCAATGAAAAAGATTCTGGTACTTTGCGATGATGTATGGCATCCCGCGGAAGTAATTGAAAAGGGATTTGAAACTCTGCAGGATAAAATTGCCCGATTTGATTTCGTAAAGGATGCAAAGGACATTTTGACAGAGGAGTTTATTGCGGAATATGCAATGGTCATCAACTGTAAATCCAATCACTTAACCTCAGGGAACGGCGCTGACTGGTTTGAGCCGGGAGTGACTGAGGTGGGGCCGGCGGAATTTGAGAAATTCATCCGAAGAGGGGGCGGATATCTGTCCCTGCATGCCGGTAATACCTATGGTGAGGACAACTGCTTTGAGATGGCTAAACTGATTGGAAACGAATTCGTCACGCATCCTCCCAGATGTAGTGTAACGGTTTCACCGGTAAAGGCTCATCCTGTGACGGAAGGGGTATCTGCATTCACGGTGCGGGATGAACACTATGAAATCAAGGTGATTGCAGATGACGCAGAATGCTTACTGCAGTCCGAATCAGAGACCGGCGGGAAACAGATAGCCGGATATGTGCGTACCATGGGGGATGGCAGACTTTGTGTGCTGACACCGGGACATATTTTGTCGGTATGGCAAAACCCTATGTTCCAAAAGCTTTTGGTAAATGCAATCCATTGGTGTACAAAGGAAAACTAGCAGGAGAGAGCAAATGAAAACAGTTTTTATCACGGGAGCAGACAGAGGAATCGGTTTCGCTTTCTGCCGGATTTTTCTGAAGAACGGTTGGCACGTGATTGCCGGCAGGTATTTAAAAGAGTGGGATGAGCTGGATAAATTAAAGGAAGAAAGTGAAAATCTGGATATCGTTTCATTGGATGTTTCTGATTCTACAAGCATACAGGCGGCGGTGGAGCAGACAAAAAAGCTCACAGACCGTGTGGATATGCTCATTAACGTGGCGGGTATTATTCTGGGGGATTCTCCCCGGGAGATACGCGCCATGCTTCAGGTAAACAGCGTAGGTCCGGTAAATATGACACAGGCATTTCTGCCCTTGATGGAGGGTGGCATGAAGCGGCTGTGCTATGTCTCCTCCGAGGCGGGGAGTATCAGCCTGGCACACAGAAAAGATGCTTACGGCTATGGAATGTCCAAGGCGGCGCTAAATATGGCAGTGAAGCTGATGTTCAATACTCTGCGTAAAGAGGGTTTTACATTCCGGCTGTACCATCCGGGATGGGTGAATACCTATATGGAAGGTGCCAAGCAAAACATTGCACCCTATGAGGCGGAAGATACTGCCGTAACCGCATATAAAACATTTACGGAAGAACGCAGGTCGGAAGATGTGCTTGTGATGACGGATATCAATGAGCAGACATGGTCTTTCTAACGGAAGAGAGGGAAAAATGGCGTATAGTATTTTGTTCAATACATTGGAAAATGAAGTAGCGCGCAGAACCTGCGAGGAATTGCGCGCAGAGGGACATAAGGTGTATATGGCTGCGACGCAGGAGGCGCTCGAGGAAGTAATGAGTACCATTGGTGACAGCTTGGATATGGTAGTTTTATCCATTGCGGATTCGACACAGACAGACCATCATACAATCCGAACAGGACTGGATATGGATGCCATACTGGATGTAGCTTCCGAAAAAGCAGCAGGTATTTTGACAATGGCAAAGGCGACAATCCCCTATCTGCGAAACGGAAAACGAAAGCGGATTGCACTTCTTACGGACGAGACGGCGAGCATCAGAGAGAGCAGGGAAGAGAGCGATTATGGCTATCATATGTCTCAGGCAGCAGCAGATATGGTGATGAAAATCCTGTTTAATACCTACAGACCGGAAGGATTTACCTTCCGATGCTTTGCAGAAAGCCCCAAAGGGGGCATGAGTGCGGCAGAATATCTGCTGACAGAACAGAGCTATATCGAAACGGATGACTACATCCATTCGGATGAAAACAGACTGGTGCTTAGAGATGGGTTTTTGCGTGAAATAACATGGTAAGTGATATTGACAAAAGTGTGATGAATAAGTCACACTTTTTTAATTTTTTTGAAGACTTTCCGGAGACAGATTCGTTATAATTGATAAGAAGTACTTCTAAGAAGCAAAAGGAGGTGGAGAAAATAGATGCGAAAAAGCGACTGAGTGAAATGATAGATGCATATCAAAACCTGATTTACAGCATCTGTTTTCATTATACCTCTGATTATTTTACTGCGCAGGATTTGACCCAGGAGACTTTTTTACAGGCATACCGTAACTTGGATAAGATTGAGCGGGAGTTTGAGAAAAACTGGCTTTGTCGCACTGCTACCAACAAATGTATCGATTACAACAAAAGTGCAGGAAGGCGTATGACCTATCTGGAGGATGAACAGCTGGATTTGCAGGCATCCGACAGACGTGATCCGGCACAGATTGTTGAGGAAAAAGAAACCCGGGAAATGTTAGCGGAGGCATGTAATTCACTCAAATCACCCTATGACAAAATTGCATATGAGCATTTTTGCTTGGAGAAAAGCGCGATTGAGATTGCGGGCGAGAAGGGGTTAAATTTAAAAACAGTTCAAACACAGATTTACCGGGCAAGACAGATGCTGCAAAAAAAGTACCGGAAAGCATACAGGAAGGAGGTCTCTTGATGGAGCTTGAGGAATTCATAAAACAAATAGAGCGGGAAGAACGAAAGCAGGCACCAAAATATTTGAAGGATGATATATTTGCGGCGATTGATATTGAGCACGAAGAAAGGCGAAAGAAGAGAATACAAAATGCACGCATATATACCTGGGAAGTGAGATTGATTACAGCAGCTGCTGTACTTCTGATTTTCCTGTTCCCGAGTATTGAGACAAAGAGCATGAAGGATATCATCAACCGGCAGGAGCCTTCCGTGCTGCATGTTATGGGAGAAAAAAGTGATGAATTGTGTAACAGAATCTATCACTTTAGTAACAAAATAATTCGAAATGAATGGATTTCTATTGATAATTTGGAAAATGAGGAGGATTTAAAATGAAAATAAAAAGAAAAAGCAGGTTTTGGACAGGAATTTTTTCCTTAATACCGGGATGTGTGGAGATGTATTGGGGATTCATGAAGATGGGAATCAGCCTGCTGACACTGTTTGCAGTAGTATTTTTTCTGGCTGTTACTTTTGAGTTTGGTCCGCTGGTGCTTTTTATGCTGGTGATATGGGCATATGGTTTCTTTCATGCGAGAAATATAGTACACATGGATGACGAAGAACTGGTCAATCTGAAGGATGAATACTTGTTTGAGAAGGATATGTTTGAAAACTGGCATATGTTGCGAAACCGCGGGTTGCATAAAATATTGGCAATCACACTTATTGTGCTGGGTGTTTATCTGATTGTTCAGGAAGGCTTTCAAATGGCATATCGCTTCCTGCCGGTAGCAGTGGTGGATGCGGTTATCAGGGTTTTTGATTATATCCCCAGAATGGGCTTTGGCATTTTGATTATCGTAATCGGAGCAATGCTGATCCGAGGAAAAAAACAGGAGGTTTTGGAGGAGAAAGATGAAGAAGATTGATCGAGTGCACAGAGTGGGTAGTATCACGCTTGGATTGACATTGATTCTTGCGGGGGTAATCTACTTCTTGAGATTATTTTGGGGTGTGATTCCTGTAGACATCATCCTGCATGTCTGGCCCGTGGTGCTTATTGTGCTGGGGCTGGAGGTGCTCTTATCCGGCACGGTGTTTCGGGAGTACACCTATGATAAAGGATCCTTTTTCCTGATTTTTATGGTAATCCTGTTTGTGATGTGCCTTGCGGGAATGAATTTTCTGGTGGAAAACTTCCCATCCTGTTTTTCTTTTTACTAAATCGGATTATAAATGATTGCATAATTTACCAACATAGTATATAAATGTTTATTAAGAAGGACATAACAGAATACTATGTTTGGAGGAAAAAGGTTATGGTCAAAATTAAGGATGTGGCGGAGCGGGCACAGGTTTCCCCGGCTACTGTTTCCAATGTGCTGAACGGCAGGAGTAATGTGGGAGAAGAGACCAGACAGCGAGTGCTGGAGATCTGTAAGGAATTGGATTACCAGCCCAATCTTTCAGGAAAATCCTTAAAAACGGGTGATAATCATACCATCCTTTTTAACTTCAGCGATTTTGATAGAGAGTTTTATTTGAAAATTATTCAGGGAATCAGCGACTATGCCTACTCCAAAGACTACGATCTTCTGATATGTACGAATAAAAGCTCTGAGAAATATATGAACAAGACATTCACCAGCGGATGCATCATGCTGGATGGCAAGTGCAGCAACAGTTTGTTGATGCGGAAATCTGCCGAAAAATATCCAATGATTATTCTGGACAGAGTGATTGAGGCACCCTATTTGAAAAGCCTGGTGATTGATAATTATTCGGCTCAGCGGGAACTGATGGAGGAACTAATTCGCGCGGGTTACCGTAAATTTGCGTATATTTCCGGCGTGGATGGGGAAGATACTCAGCAGAGGTATCGAGCGTTTCGGGACGCTTTGGACGAACATCAGATTGAATTCAAGCGGGAAAATTATTTTAGCGGTGATTATCGGGAAAAGAGTGGATACCGGATAGCAAAGCTTTTGATGCTGTCAGAGAATCTGCCGGATATTCTGGTGTGTGCAAATGACAATATGGCAATCGGTGCCATTAAGGCTTTTCGTGCCGAGGGAATCCGGGTACCGGAAGACATATCGGTTTGTGGATTTGATGATACGGAAGCTGCCAAGATGCTGGAGTTAACTACAGTGACGATTCCCAATTATGAGCGGGGATATCTGGCGGCACAGTATTTGCTGGAAAATATAGACGGCGCAGAGAACTACGATACATTTCGGATTTCCGCGAAAGTGAAGTGGAGAAAAACCACGTTGCGTAGCATAGAGACAAAATTTTAAATAACGATGAAAAAGACAGGAGAGGAACCGATGAAGGTTACCTCTCCTGTTGTATAGTAAAAAGGTTTGGGGTTAGCTGACATTTCGCCAATATACATTAAGCTCTTTCATGGCCCACCATTTATCCTTCGAACCTGTCAGAGTGATCCGAAGATACCTTGACCGCTCAGGTTGCGCAGGGAGAAGAACCATTTTGGCTCCGAATCCAATATCGACATTGTTCAGTACCACTTCTGTAAAGTTGATACCGTCGTCGGATTTTTCCACCTTATAGTAGCCGGGATAATCCTCTCCGGAAGAGAGCATTTCGATTTTGTCATAATTTTCGGCTTGCCCGAAATCGACGGTAATTGATTGCCCGGATGCCTGCAGAGTACCGGAACTCCACATGGTGTCGGTTGATCCATCAATCATATAGCTGACCGGATTAGAGCTGTTTGTGTTGGTGGCAGATACAGACCAATTATTTCGTGACAAAGCAACATAAGGGTAGTTGGTACTTCCGTCGGCGCGGGCAGAGACAATGTTGATCAACGGTGTATTTGCACTAAAAGAGGTGGAAGTCCCTGTTCCGGCCCAAATGGAAGCGATTTGAGCGTAGGAATCATGCATAATATCCGGTTCGGCACCGGTATAGTTATTGTAATATCCCCAATTTCCGCCACCGCCTTCAAATTTGGTGCCGCGGACTTTGTAACACCAGTTGGTCCAGGATACTTTATTTCGATTCATGTCGGAAAGAAAATCATCCCAAACATCATTAAAATAATAGAGGCAGAATTCCCCTGCAAGGATTGGAATATTCCAGGTTTGCTGGATATTGCTAAGGGTGGAAACGGTGTTGTTTGCCAATGCTTTCTGGCTATCCCAGCTTGTCGCGTTGGACATATCGTAGGGATGTTTTTCGAACATATAATTTGTCCAGTTTTGGCGTTCAGGACGATTCTGGGCAATGCTCCAGTCCCCGAATTCTTCGAAAATAACAATATGATTGGGGTCGTTTGTACGAACCGTATTGTAGATTTCGTTGTAGAACCAATATTTTGTTCCGTCCAGATGATCATCCGGTGAAAAGCTTAAGACAGGTTCATTTAAAAGTCCGTATGCTGCTACAGTCGGATTGTTTTTGTAACGGTCGGAAAGCGCTGCCCAGATGTTCAAAGTAACCTGACGGTTCCAGTCGACAGCGTTGGCGTCTCCAACAAATAATTCTGTCGGAATGGTACCGGCCTGTCCGCTGCTTGCCCAACCGTTGGCGCCTCCGGGTGCACCGTGAAAGTCAATTAATACATAGATGCCATATTGAGCGCATTCATTTAACAACCAGTCAAGTTTGGCAAAACCACTGTTTGAGTCGGAGCGCAGAGTTCCGTCTTTTAATGCAAAGTCCATCCAGTAGACAGGAACTCGTACAAAATTCATGTTCATAGATGCGATATGCGCGATATCTTCCGAGGTGATCCAATGGGATTGGAATTCGCCGATTAATTGGTTGGCCTGTGTTTCGCCGAAGCGTCGGATGAGATTGTTGCGGACAGAGTACTCATCGGACATGCATAAGCTGATGTTGCCGACAGCCCAATACTGTCCGTACTCGGATGCTCTTGAGGGTTTGACTGCAATGTATTTTGCTGTTTGTTCCCCTGTTTTGATTGTTACAATACCGGATTGGACTTTGCTTTCGTCAATTGTTAAATCCGTCACCTGATGCCAGTCTGAGGAACCGTCCGTGCTGATCCAAACGATACCGCCGCGTAAATAGTCTCCTGTGTGGTCAGGATCTGTTTCTACAACAATGGTATCAAAGGTTCTGGCCTTGTCCAACACGATCTTCAGCTCCATGTTGTCGTTGCCCTGAGCGCAATCTGACTGCCAATAGGTGGATAAATTGTTCGTGGTAATTCCGTTGGCAGTTGTTGTGTCATTAGAAAATTCGGCTGTGTGGGATCCGTTGGAGCAGCTTGCAATCACCTGCGTTATAAAAGAATGATCCAATTCGCCGGAGCCTAAGGGCGACAGCCAGCCCTCCTGCATCAACCATCCGCCGAGGTTGGTTCCGCGAAGCGTTATTTGTTCCCCCTGCGCATTCACAATTCGGTTTCCGTCTGTGTGGAGCAGCGAGGGAGTACCCTGGGCGTGCACTTCCTTTGAGGGAAGGGCTATGGATCCCACGCAAAGCAGAAGCGAAAGAATGCAACACATTGTTTTTTTGCTTTCATAAAGATTCTCCTTTTCTTTTTTTTCTACTATAAC
>JAILPF010000108.1 GCA_024699575.1 Acetatifactor sp.
CGTTTAAACAATTCTCGGATTTTTCCATCCACTGCGACAAGTGCAATCATATTCTGGTACTCTGCCTGATATTCATCCGCAATGTTCTCGAAAGTCGTGCCCTGCGGATATGTTTTACCGGTCCCGTTTATCGTTACTATATACATACTGCATCCTTCCCTTCTCTTATTCATTTATGATTCTAATATTTATCCATGAGATTCAGCGCCTTATCGATAGACATCCTCTCACTGCTTAACTCAGACAAACGACTTGCAGCACGCTCGCCGTCTTCATCCTTTAAATGCTTCATCAGCTTATCCACAGATTCTCTCTGCTCTGTCAGATAACGACGCATCACCGGATGCCTTTTCTCCAGAAGAATCCTGCTGAAATTATCATAAAAGCGCTCTTCTTCTGTATCCAAAGTTTGTTCGGAAGCCACTCTGCTGTAAACTCCGGAGATTACCTGCATCACAAAATAATATTTGCCGTCTTCCAGCAATATATTCTCGTCTGTGACGATGTATCCCTCTTTTCGCAGAAATTGACGAAATACAGGCAGTTCCGACTGTGGTTGTAAAATCAGAGCATCCAGCTGCTTCGCTTTTTCTTCACTGTCTCTCAGAATGCTCATCATAAGTCGTCCGCCCATACCTGCACAGATACAAACCTCGGCTTCTCCCGGTGTAAAGGCCTTCAGCCCGTCGGAAATTCTGGTTTCTATGTATTGTTCCAGCCCATAAGTCTGAATATGCTCCTTTGCCCGTGAAAGAGGCCCTTCTCTGACATCCATGGCAAGTACATGGGGACTGATTCCGCTCTGCACCAGATAAATGGACACAAATCCGTGGTCACACCCCACATCCACAACACGCTTTCCCTCCGGAACCATATCTGCTAGACACTGAAGTCTCTCAGACAAATGCACTCTATTCTCGCTCATCAGTCCAAATAATCCTTCAGCTTACGGCTACGGCTCGGATGACGAAGCTTTCTGAGCGCCTTCGCCTCAATCTGTCTGATTCTCTCACGGGTGACGTTAAACTCCTTACCAACTTCCTCCAGAGTTCTTGCACGTCCGTCATCCAGACCAAATCTCAAACGCAATACTTTCTGCTCACGCTCTGTCAAAGTTCCAAGCACCTCGACAAGCTGTTCCTTCAAAAGCATAAACGCAGCTGCATCAGCGGGAACAGGAACATTATCATCCTGGATGAAATCACCAAGATGGCTGTCTTCCTCCTCACCGATAGGAGTCTCCAGGGATACAGGTTCCTGACTGATTTTCAATATCTCACGCACACGGTCCACCGGCATGCTCATTTCCTCAGCGATTTCCTCCGGGGACGGCTCTCTTCCAAGCTCCTGCAAAAGCTGTCTGCTGACACGAATCAACTTATTGATCGTCTCAACCATATGCACCGGAATACGGATGGTTCTTGCCTGATCGGCAATCGCTCTGGTAATGGCCTGGCGAATCCACCATGTTGCATAGGTGGAGAACTTATAGCCCTTACGGTAATCAAACTTTTCCACTGCCTTAATCAGACCAAGGTTACCCTCCTGAATCAAATCGAGGAACAGCATACCTCTGCCCACATATCTCTTGGCAATGCTGACAACCAGACGTAAGTTTGCCTCAGCCAGACGTTTTTTTGCCTCCTGATCGCCAAACTCCATTCTCTTTGCCAGCTCAATCTCTTCCTCGGCAGACAAAAGAGGAACTTTACCAATCTCTTTCAGATACATTCTGACAGGGTCTTCAATGCTGACGCCGTCCGGTACAGAAAGGTCAATGTTCTCTACGTCAACCTCATCCTCCTCTGTCAGAATGATTTCTTCATCATCCACATCATCATCATCGGTAATACGCAGAACATCAACGTTGTTCTGTTCCAGCACTTCCAGAATCTTCTCGAACTGCTCCTCTTCCAGCGTCATATCAGAAAAGAAATCACCGACCTCCTGATATTCCAGTACGTTTTTCTTCTTTTTTGCAACGCTCAGAAGCTCTTTCACTTTCTCTTCAAATTTTGCCTGTGTGTTTTCATCCATTTTGTGGTTCCATCCTTCCCAGAAATTCTATTTCCTCTTGTATTTATCAGTTTTTTGTTTATTTTGCTCGTTATTCCAAAGAAATATGCGCTTTGGACAATGCTTCCAATGCCTTTTTTCCTGCAATTACCTGATTCAATGCATTTACATCTGAACCAAGCTGTGCGGAATAATACTCATAGCTGTTCTTTTTCACCGAAAGTAAAATATCATGAAACGCCTTTTCTTTCTCCTGCAATGTATCCAGCTGCGGCAGATTGGTGTGAAAAAGACTGGCTGCCTCTCTCTGCTGTTCCTCATCATCAAACATACTGATGATTCCCGCAGGCTGAAACTCGCCCTGTTCCAATTCCGCAAATAATCTTTCTGCCACTTTACGATACAATTCCTCGGTAAAATCCTGCGCAGAGATATACTGTTTTATTTTACCGTAAATCGCAGGCTGGTCGGTAATCCATGTAATCAGAAGGCGTTGCGCCTTTTTCACATTTTCTTCCGGAGTATTCTTCTTTTGTATCCCCGATTTTGGACGTTCTATCGGCTTTGCAAGCCCGGTCTGAGATGCGTAGCTATTCACCAGTTTTCTCAGATTATCAAATCCGATATGATATTTATCAGCCACCGCCTGCAAATAATTCTCCCGCTCCACATCCTCCGTAAATTCACAAAGTTTCCTTGCAATCTCTCTGTGGAATTTTGTCTTTTGCTCCGGGTCTGACTGATCAAACTGTTCCTCCAGAATGCGGATTTCAAAAAAGAAACTGTTCTCCGCCCGGTCAATACGCTCCTGAAACGCTTCTCTACCCAGATTCTTGATAAATTCATCCGGGTCCTTATACGGTCTCATATTGATTACTTTTCCGGTAAGTCCTGCCTCCCGCAGAATACCGATTCCGCGCAGAGCCGCTTTTACACCTGCCCCGTCACTGTCATAGGCTAGCAGGACATTATCCGTATACCGGTGTAAAAGGTTCGCCTGTTCCACCGTAAAGGCGGTTCCCAGAGACGCAACCGCCTGCGTAAATCCCGCCTGATGCATGGAAATCACATCCATATATCCTTCGCATAGAATGATGTTTCCACTCTTGGCAGTCCTCGCAAAATTCAGTCCGTACAGATTCCTTCTCTTATCAAAAATCGGAGTTTCAGGGGAGTTCAGATATTTCGGTTCTCCGTCCCCCATCACTCTGCCGCCAAAACCGATTACGCGGTGATTGATATCCTGAATGGGAAACATCACACGGTTCCAGAACTGGCTTAACAGCCCGGAACGCTCTGTGAAGTTGGCAAGTCCCGCCTCTTTTATGACCTCGTCACTAAATCCCTTCTGCCTTAGGTACTGTACAAGCTGCGCTCCGTTTTTTCCGGCAAAACCCAGCCCGAACTTATGAATGGTTTCATCTGACAACTGCCTCTTTTTCAGATACTGCATTCCAATTTCACCATGAGGATTTCTGAGCTGATAATAAAAGAACTTGGCAGCTTCC
>JAILPF010000120.1 GCA_024699575.1 Acetatifactor sp.
CTTCCAGCTTCTCTATCAGTTCTACCTTGGATATGGTTTTTAACAGGTATCCTTCCGGCTTTAAAGCCACGACGGACATTACACTTTGCTTATCGCTCTTACCGGTCAGGAAAATGACAGGAATGGATTTGGTATCCTCGTCACTTCGAAGCATCTCAAGCACCTGAGGTCCGCTCGTCACAGGCATTTCGTGGTCCAGAAGAATCAAATCCGCCTTGTTCTTGCCTAACCATTTAATTGCCTGAAGCCCGGAAGATACCACGGACACACGGTAGAATTCCTTCAACCACTCTCTCACCAGCCCAAGGTAAGTTGGGTCATCATCCACAATCAGAATACTCTTCTGAAATTCGCCACTCTCAATTTTACCCAAGAGTTCCTTGGCACTCCGGACAAAAAGTTCATTGTCCAAAGGTCTCTGAAACTGCCTGTAAATCAATGACCTGGGAATTTCTTTTTCAGCTAATTCCAAATCGCTTTTATCCCCGACCAGAATCATCTTTTTCCCATCTTCTTCCATTTTGTCGGCAAGAAACACCTGCACATCCGATGGAAGTGACACACCGGTATCCATAAAGAAAGTAATAAAAGTACTGTCTGCCCACTCTTCATTGATAGCGTTAACATCCAAAGTTGAGAACACAACCTTAATCCCGGCCTCCTGCAGTTTTTTCAGTAGAACCCTCACCAGTAACGATTCCTTTTCCGCAATTACCATAACTTGATTCACAATCTGATTTTCATCCATATCCAATCCTCCGGCAACTTTAATTCATGAGTTCTTCTATTCCGTCCCAGTCAAATTTTTTCAATGCTTTTTCCACTTCTTGAAGGAGTTTAGCGTCCTTTTCTTGCAACTCCATTCTTAACATTTCTCCCAGAATCATTTCCGTACCATCATAGTCCATCTGAGCCACTACTTCCTTAAGCGCCTCGAATGCCGCTGCGATTTCCTCCTCCGAAACCGCTGTTTTCAGGATTTCTTCCGACTGTGGCTTTCTCAATCCATCCAACTTCACCAGATAATCTCGATAAACCTTCAACAGCTCATCCGTATTGTTGTCAATATATTTAATGTCCTCACATTTTCCGGCATCCTCCAGCTTTCTCGCCAACTCCGAAAGTGCCCCGGCTCCAATAATACGCGCTGAACTCTTGAGTGCATGCACTTTTATGGTATATAAATCAATATTACGCTGCTTCCAGGAGTCTTCAATCGTCTGTGCGTTTTCCTGTAAAGTATCATAGAACGTCTGAAGCGATTTCATAAAAGCCTCCAGACCGCCACAATTCTTCTGACCTTCTTCGACAATTATCCCTTCTACTTCCTCCAGCCACTTGAGGTTCTCCGGCAATTCCTCTGCTTCCTGCATTCTCTCATACTCCGCCATATCAGGCTCCTGCACGATTTCCGGAGGCAGATACCGCTTAATCATACTCTCCAGTTTGGATGCGTCCACCGGTTTGGCCAGATAATCTTGAAATCCTTTTTGTTTATAAAAAGTTCCTCCGTCATTGGCTGCATTTGCCGTGAGTGCAATGACCGGTAAATCTGAATGAATCTTACGGATTTCCTGCAGTGTCTCAATTCCATCCATTCCCGGCATCATATGATCCAGCAAAACAATATCATAACGTTTTTCAAAAATCTCCCGTACAGCATCCCTGCCGTTCATCACTGTCGTAAGCTGTAATTTGGTCCGCTTAAGCAGGCCCTTAATCACCTGAAGATTCATCTCATTGTCATCCACTGCAAGCACTTTCCCTTCCGGTGCAACAAATTGTGGAATATACGGATCAGCTTCCGGAATCTCCGGTGTATCTGTAAATGCTCCGATTGGAGTGGGATCCACAATTCTCTGTTCCACGGTAAAATAGAATGTAGAACCTTCTCCATAAATACTGTCACATTTTAATTCACTTCCCATCAATTCCACAAATTGCTTGGACAGGCTAAGTCCGAGACCGGTTCCCTGAATGCCGCTGTCTCTCTTTTCTTCCAGACGATCGAAGGGCAAAAACAGTTTGTCGATATCTTCCTGCTTCACACCGATTCCCGTATCACCGACGGCAACAAAAACCTTACAACGGTCAGCAGTGCGCTCCTCCACGGAAATCTTGAGCATAAAGCCACCCTTTTGCGTATACTTCAAAGCATTTGTAAGAAGATTCAAAATAACCTGCTTCAGTTTCTGAGAATCTCCGTACAAAGTGCAAGGCAAATTTTCATCGATATCCACATCAAAGTATAAATCCTTTTCTTTACTGCGCAGCTTAATCATATCAATAATCAGCTGCAAATGCTCTTTGATGGTATATTCCTGCTCCACCAGATCCATCTTCCCGGATTCCACCTTGGATAAATCCAACACATCATTGATTAACTCCAGCAGATGTTCGGAAGCATGTTTAATGTTAGATGAATACTCTATAATTTTCCCCAGATATTCCGGTGGGACATTGTCACTGTCCTCCCGCAGAACCATCTCATTCATTCCCATAATGGTATTGATAGGCGTTCGAATTTCATGGGACATATTCGCGAGGAATCGGGATTTTGCAGTATTGGCTCTGTCTGCTTCCTGCTTGGACTTTTCTACTCTCTGATATTGCAAATCCATGACTTTATAAAAATTTTCAGACAGCTTTATTCCCAGCGCAAGCACAAGAATCAGAAATCCTGCAGAAATCAGCGAAATGCGGAGCATAAAATTGTTCATATAATCTTGCAGGTCCATCATGGTAACATCCACGCCTGCATATGCCACACACTCTCCCTGTGAGTTAAACAATGGCATATATTCCGTGTAGAAACGTCCGTATGTACTATCGCTTTCCAACGTTTCAATCGGAACTCCCGCATGCAAAAGGTCTATATATGGTTCCATATAATCTTCAAAAGGAATCGTAAGTCCTGGTGGATCTCCGGGCACATCTTCTGCATCCAAATCAATGACAACCTGATATCCATCCTCCAGTATTTTATACACATAAATGAACTTCACATGAGGAGTATTGTCCCGGATTACATACAGCAGTCGTTCCATCTCGCTGAAGCCGTCTGCTTCGTCCCCTTTTTCAATATATTCATCCACCATTTCCGGATTCACAACCTCCGCAACCATCTGAATGGTTCCCTCAGCGATAGCTCTTCTTTCCTCAGTGGTGTTGTCCGTGTAGACAATCACAGCAACTCTCGCCGCTATCGCAAGGAGTGTGATTACTTCAAGCATCAGCATCACAACAAGCCGGTTCTGTAGAAACCGACGTTTACTTCCATCAGGGTCGTCAAAAAAGTCCACGGCGTTCTCACCGTAGGAAGCATCCTTTTTCCATATTTCTTCTTTTACAATTCTGGGAATCAAAAACATTATCAGAAAGGCAGAAAGCACAGAAATCGCTTTGTCCGCCAGATGAAGAACCATATTTGCAACAATCAGCGACGGGAATGGCTCACATCCCGGCAGTGAACTGATTTTTTCCATAAGAGCAGCTACGAAGGGGACTTCCGAATTTTTTAACAAACTCCACTCAATGAAAGAATTGCCCACACTGCCTATTCCCGCCATCGCCAGAATAAAAAGCAATATGCCACCTCTCTGCCTTGGGACTCTCTTAATAAACAGATAAGTGGCGCACATCGCAATCACAATATTCACAATCGCAAAGTAGCTGGACATACTATTGAACGGAGCAGATACAATTCCGGATATTAAAGCAGTAAGGATGCCTGACAGCATACCGCATTCCCCTGCCACCACAATGGTCCCGATACAATCAAGGTAAAACGGGATTCCATAACGAAGACGCAACACAGCCATTAAAACATTAAGTGCAATGCCGCCAAATATAAGAATTACTCTATAAAATTCTGTACGACTTCTTGAGAGACCTTTGTTTTCCATCACTTGCCCCTCCATGACGGGATTAAGTCAACCAATCTTCATACATCACATTAATAAAACTATTATATCACAAAGACAAGAACCGGGCAAACCCAAAGGGGTTATTTGACCATACCCTTATTCATACTACCCATTTGGTAACCGCCCAGATCCATGGTAACATAACGAAACCCAAGCTCCAGCAAATAGTTATTGACCTCATCCACAGTCTGCGGTTGCACAAGCTTTGAAAACTCGGACGGTACAATTTCAATTCTCGCAATGTCTCCATGCACACGCACCCGGACCTGTCGGAAGCCCAAGCCATATAATTTATCCTCCGCTTTCTCCACCATGGAAAGTTTCTCCTTCGTGATAGTCTCCCCATAGGCAAACCGGGTAGAGAGACACGCATAAGAGGGTTTCTCCCATGTAGGAAGCCCCAGTTCCCTGGACAACGCTCTGATATCCGCCTTGGTAAGCTCCGCTTCCTTCAAAGGGCTCTTTACCTTCAGTTCCGTAATTGCCCTCATTCCCGGACGATAGTCGCCCATATCATCCAGATTGGAACCCTCCACCACATTGGCAAATCCCAGTTCTGCCGCCTCCTGCATCATCCTTGTAAAAAGAACACGTTTACAAAGATAGCATCTGTCCGGCGGATTCTCTTTAAATCCATCAATCGCAAGTTCATCGGTTTCTACAATAATCTGCCGGATTCCCTCTGCCTTGCAAAAAGTTTCCGCCTCCTGTAATTCTCTTCCAGGAACAGAATGGGAACGTGTTGTCACCGCAATTGCCTTCTCACCAAGCAAATCATGCGCCAGCTTCAGCAGAAATGTAGAATCCACTCCTGCCGAAAAAGCAACGGCAACGCTCCCCAGCTCTTTCAAATATTCTTCCAGCTTTATTTTTTTCAGATGTAACTCATCCATACAAAAGACCTCACTTATTTTGACACAGAATCATTCCATGCCGCCAGATAGGAGATACAAGGCCACATTTCCCTGCGGTCTAAAATCTGCTCCCGAATCTCTTCCGCTTTTTCTTCGCATTCCTCGAGCATCCGATATATACCATAGGCAAAAATGCAAAAGTCCAAATCATTCAAGCCACTGTCAAGCAATGTTACGGCTTGTGGAATATCCATTTTGCCTGACAGTACCGAAACGCCAAGACAATATGCAGTATGATGTCCTACGTCCAAATCATCTCTGAAGTATCTTAACAATGTCATTTTCTCTCCGAGACGCAGGCAGCACAGACAATGCCAGTAAATCACTGCAATCAATAATTCCCCATCACAGGGAACGCATTTTTCCAGATAGATGCAGGCTTCCCGATACTCACCTTTCAGGTAATTCCACATTGCCAGTTGAAAAGCTGCCGTTTTCTCATTCCCCGTCAAGGCAAGATATTTTTCATACGCCTCATGAGCTTTGTTAAATTCCCGTATAGTCAGATAAGCTCCTCCGATACGCAGGTACAGTCCGGGATCCGTCTGAAATTTGTCTATCGTTTCCTCCCAGACTGTGACCGCATCACGGTAACGGTACTGCGCAACCAGGTCACTTCCCAATTCAAGTCTGCTCTGCAAATCGTCATTTTGACGTAGCCAATACATCTCTTCCGTGTCCTGCACCTCGCACTCCGCCAAACCCATCTGACTCTCTAAGGACGCCTTTTTCATTCTACTTTCTCCAACATTGCCCTTACCTCCGCCAGAGACAGATTCTGTTCTCTCGCAATGCGGGCCAAATCTTCGAATTCATATTTTTCTCGCTTTACCCCATATCCGAAGGATTTCTTAACATGGGTCACCCCGAACTTCGTCTGGACAGAGGATATTTCTCTGTCTAAGATAAAACGTTTTGTAACAGTTTCTCGCACTCCGATTGTAGAAGTGTATTTATATAAAAGCTGAATCATCCGCTCTTCATCCACCGGTCTGCACATTACCTTGATTAATGTCCCTGGGCGGTTCTTCTTCATACCGATGGGTACCGTAAAGACTTCCGCAGCGCCACCGTCAAAAAGCCGTTCCATGGCAAAACCGATTTCTTCCGCAGTCATGTCATCTACATTGCAGGAAAGTTCAATCACAGAGTCCGTCTTATCGGTATTCTCTCCCAACATTGCTCTCACACAATTGGCTGTCTGAAAATCCTTTTTACCCATTCCGTAGCCAATCGCCTGCACGCTCATCACAGGCATTTCGCCGAAACGCTTCGCAAAATATTTCAAAAGTGCCGCTCCTGTCGGCGTACACAATTCACCTCTGATTCCACCACCATATATCGGTACTCCCTGCAAAATATGGGCAGTCGCAGGTGCCGGAACCGGTAGAATGCCGTGAGCACATTTCACCTGCCCACTACCCACATGAATGGGGGATACCACTACTTCGTCCGGATTGATTTCCCTCATCAGCATGCAGACCATCGTGATGTCGGCAATCGCATCCATTGTCCCCACTTCATGAAAATGAATGTCTGTTACCGGCACTCCATGGACATGACTTTCCGCCTCAGCGATAATCTGATAGACATTTAACACATCCTTTTCCACCCGGGGCGGAAGGGACAGATGACCTGTCACAATATGTCTGATCTCATCCATCCCACTGTGATGATGGGTATGTTCATGATGATGGTCGTGATCACGTTCATGGCTATGCTCATGCCCA
>JAILPF010000134.1 GCA_024699575.1 Acetatifactor sp.
AACATGTTAACGAGAGCATCAATCGGATTTTTTAGTGTTGCTCCTTTTAATGTGGGATAATCTTCCTTCAGAATCTCTACCAATTCTGCTTTAGAAAAGGGGGTATCAGCTTTAACTTTATTAACATACCAATTTACTATGGAAGAATTAAAAGCAAGATTAATCCATATTATCTGCCAAACAAGCAGCGGATTTGAAGAATAAATCGGCCTCAAAAGGTTCGCTAACTCAGACACTTTTTTATCTTTTGCATTAATCAGTTCTGCTTCGCGAAGCCAATTGATCATAGCCGGAATCTGCTTTGGTCCAAGATTAGCATATCCATCAAACCAATTATCCATTTGATCAAAGAACGCAGATAACCACTCTTCCCTCAAGCCAAATGTCGAATACTTATCAATGCCCGACGATTTTGTCGCTGCTCCACCCATGAATTTTCCTCCTTCATACACCATCCGTCTTGTGGCGATGATGCACCCTTTAGTATTAATTTCAAAGCAATTATGACAATGTACGCAACGTGTGCGATCAATCTGCACTGAGTCTCTAACTGTTAATGCACCTGTAGGACATTCTATCTCGCATACTCCACAAAGTTCACAATATGCAGTTTTAGTAAAGGCCTTAGTTAAATAACTAATAAGCATTATTTTATTAGTTGTTCCAAAAGCCTTAAATCTTACAGTATCCTCACTATAGCGAACCTCAAATTTAGTTATTTCATTTTCAAATCTAAGCTCTCCTTTATAGTATTTTTCATCGACCTTCTGCAAAAAATACTCGCCGATTGTCGAAAACCATGTTTCCCAATTGACTTTCGGCTTTTTCACAATACACTCAAAATCCGGACTTTTGGAAACGATATCCATTCTTGAAGCATCCTGGATAAGCCCTTTTCCGCCAGCATTCTTTTTCCAGTTTCCGGAAGAGATATATTCATCTATTTTCTCTTTCGAAGTGATCCCAATATTTTTTGCCATATCAGCAATTACGCCAACATAGTCAGCGGCAATTTCCGGATATCTTTTCCTGATTACAAATTCAGACCAGTCTGACGCAAACGGACAAACGCCACATCCCACTCTCGTAAGGCCCATAGTATAAGCCGGATTAATTTGCACTCCATTTTTGTACAAATACAGATATATTTCTGTAGCATTCCATTTTAATATCGGACGGCAGTTAGTAAGATTGACATGTTTCACGCCAACGCCCACACGATTATAGGACTCTCTTCGTGCGCTTTCATCGTTTCGCACCCCTTCAAATACTATAAGCTTTGGCTGTGAAGTGGTGTGGAGCAGTTCCTTCATCTTCCTTCCAAAAAGCGCAGTCTTCAGCACTGAGCAACACCAACGGTTCATTCTGCTAGGCGGTCCATAGTTCTTCCACATATCAAGAGAAGACTTGTCGCTTTGTGCTTGTTCAAGTTTAAACCCAGGATATTTCGCTTTATAAAACCGTTCGGTGTCTTTTATTGTGTCTAGCGTGCAAGGAAGTTCCATCCCCGTATTGGTGAATACAGTCGTAAATTTTTCGTGAGGTATCACTCTGCTCACAAGGTCCAAAATCACCTGCGAATCTTTTCCTCCGCTGAAAGCCACCACAAAGCCGGAAGTTTTTCCAGAATAGTGTTCATATTTTTCCTTTATAAAGTCCATCGCCTCATTTTCAGCAACCTCCATCTCCTTGCGAGTTTTTTCCACAAGAAGAGGAATATCTATTTCTGTCAAGGCGATCCCTCTAAATTCTTCATGAACTATCACGTTTGGATCTTCATAAATATTACCTTTTCTGGTTTCAGCAATAACCTTTCCGCAATAGTAATACTCCCGGTTCATTTCCCAGCAAACAGGAACGTTTCCCTCTGGTAAAGAAAACGCTTGATCCAAGCCTAACATCCGGAGTTCTTCTGTATAAACCGGTCTCGGATTATTTAAGGACTCAGTTTCTTCTATATATTCAGACAAAAGAATTCCGTTTGTTTCGGTATCCCATTTAATCTTAAACATAATTTAAACGCTCCTAACTTTCTTGTCCGGATCCATTTGTTTTCAACCATTGATCAATTTCTTCAACGTTAAATTTCCACAAACGGCCGACGCGATGTGCAGGCATGCCTTTTTTTATCCATTTCTTCACAGTATCTCTACTGATCCCAAGATAAGCACATATTTCTTTCATAGAAAACCATTTTTCTGTCTGCATACTTTTCGTCCCTCTC
>JAILPF010000283.1 GCA_024699575.1 Acetatifactor sp.
TTTCAATTTCTTTTACATTTTCATTTGTTACTTTAGTCACTTCTTCTGCATATACTTTTGTACCTGCAATATCAGGAACTGTCACCGTTCCAAATACTGTTGCAGTTGCAAGTGCTATTGCCATTAATTTTGTATAACTAATTTTTCTCATATCTAACTCCTCTACTTTAAGAAATTCTAAATTTCTCTTTTCTTATATCTATTAAACGAAATATATTTCCTTTTTATTGCATGGGGAAGTTCAAAAAAGGAACGAGTAAGATAATCCTACCCGTTCCTGCAAAATAGCACTTTTAACATCTTTATAAATTGTATTTCTAAACTATTTTTCTATTTCTCATTACTAATTTTAATTACTTCACTTTGTGCTGAATATACTTTTTTGCTTTTCTTTCCTTTATATGCTCTAACTGATATTTTTGTTGGAGTGTTGGCTTTGCATAAATTCTTTGGTAAATCCATTTTTATTGATGTTTTCTTTGTCCTATATACTTTAGTTGTACTTCCATTTGTAACCTTAATTTCATATCCACTTGCTCCAACTATTTTTGTAATTTTAAATGTGAGTTTTCTGTTCCTTATCCACCCATCTAGAATTGCCGGTTGTATATTTCTGAGTTTTGTCTTACAAATGAATTTTACCTTAGTTCTATAAAAAAACGCATTTTTTATTTTATTAATTTTACTTCCCTTCATTAATATTATTTTTGAGTCCTTTGATTCCATTATAAATCCCGAATAATATAACTCTTCTATTTCACTGTTTTCTAATAACTTAATAGTATTAAGACCATAACAACCTTCAAATGCATCCTCATCTATTTTCTTTATTTTGCTTCCTTTTGATATAGTAACTTTTTGCAAACACATACTATCTTTAAATGCATTCTTATCTATTTTTTTCAAAGTTTTTGGCAATACGATTTCTTGCAAACTATAAGTTAATCTATAGTCATAATTATCATTTACATTTTCACAGATTTCTGTTACCCCTTCAGGAACTACTATTTTTTTATTTGTTCCACTGCATCTTAAAACGTGATTTTTATATATAAACAGATCGTTAGAATTTTTAGCTACTTTTTTTGGTGCAACAAAGTTATAGGCATTAACATTTTTGAACGATGATACCAACTTCTTCATTTCATCTACTGATAGTTTTGTTCCTTTTAAATAAATACCGGTAACAGTATTATGTTTTGGAGAAATTTCGCTGTAATCCCACTCATGACATTCATCATAATTTCCTGAATTTAGTTTATAATTTAAAGCTCTTTTTTTATCATTGACTATTTTCTTTAATGATTTTGGCAATACAATATTATTAATCACTATTTCACTGTAATCCGTATTTAGCCCGTATATATCAGGATATACTAATATCGCAGATAAATTTATTTTTTCTACGCCTTCCTTTACAAACACATTTGTTTTATACAGTGGCGCTGATAGTAGTGTCTTTCCATCAACACTGTATTTCGCTCCATTTACTACTATATAATCTTCATTAACTTCCGGGAATTTTACATTTTTAATCGGATGATACACCCTTACTCCCTTTTTATTTAGTTTACTTGATGTAGTCGGTCCAATATAAACCTTTTGCCCGTCTATTTCTGTTAACGAATTTCTAAATTTATCCAAACTGGTAATATCTACTAGTTCACAATAATCATAATCACGTTGAACATCTTCATTTCCAAGTATGATTGAATTTGAAGCTGAATAAATTTTTTTCTTTCCTTTTAATTTGTATGCCCTTACATTAATTTTTATATTATCCGGATTTCTAAATATTTTTGATAAATCTTTTAAAAATATTGTCTTTGTTGTTGTGTATTTAACTTTCTTATTTCCTTTTGATACTTCTACTTCATATCCATTTGCTCCATCAATTCTGTTATATCTGACAAATACTGATTTTTTATCCATATCAACAGCATTGAATACAACCTGAGCATCTTTGAAATTTGTTTTATATTTTATTCTTACATAGTCATCAAATACATTGTTTTCATAATTTACATTGCTATTAATTGCAACTTCTAAAATATTATTATTTCTAAATGCTCCTTCTCCGATTTTTTCCAGTTTATTATTAAACTCAACACTTTCTATATTATTATTAGCGAATGCAAATTTTCCAATTTCTTCCACATTATTACCTAATACAACTTTTTTAACACTATATATCCTTTTTGAAAAAAAATATGGCTGGATTTTTTTAACTTTATCACTTATTTTTAACGTATCTTCTTTAAAGTCATCTTGAATTCCATATATTATTGACTCATCCTTTGATACAATTAAATAATCTTTCAATTTTATTTTTTCATTGTCTTTTGCTATTTCAACATCGCAATATATATTTTTTTTTGCTTTTTCTAAATCATCTGCGCTTCCATGTAAAATAATTTTAGTGCGACCAACTCCACTGAATGTTGGAGTAATTGCATTTTCTTCATACCCTATCATATCTCCCATTATTTCAATAGTTTTAACACCATCGAAGGCATCATAATCAACTCTATTAACTGATTCAGGAACTTTGATATATAAAACATTTGTAAATGCTCTTGAATGAATTTCAGTTAATGTTGATGGAAGCTCAACATTCTTAATTGGATTAAATGAATCAATATCCCCCAACATATAATAATCAATATCCCCCAACATATAATCCAATTGTTTATAATGCATTCTATAAAAGCTATCTTTACCGATTACTGTTATGCCTTCTTCCACAACAATTTCTTCGATGTCATCATTTTCAGTAATCGGAATTTTTGGATCATCCCACATTGCACCTTTTCCGGAAATTGTTATTTTCTTATTTTTTCTGTCAATTGTATATGTTGCATTATCTCCGCATTTTCCGGTTTCAATTTCTTTTACATTTTCATTTGTTACTTTAGTCACTTCTTCTGCATATAC
>JAILPF010000311.1 GCA_024699575.1 Acetatifactor sp.
CGCGGTTAACGCAGGTCTTTCCGTATCCCGTGTAGGCGGTGCGGCACAGATTAAGGCGATGAAGAAGATTGCGGCACCGATTCGTACGGAGCTTGCACAGTACCGCGAACTTGCAGCTTTTGCACAGTTTGGCTCTGAACTGGATGCTGATACCAAAGAAAAGCTCGCACAAGGTGAGCGTATCAAAGAGGTATTGAAACAGCCCCAGTATCAGCCCATGCCGGTACAGTATCAGGTTATTATCATTTATGCAGTTACTCATAGATATCTGCTGGATGTTCCGGTAGATCAAATCACCACCTTTGAGAAGGAGTTCTTTGAATTTTTGGATACCAAGTATCCGGAGATTCCCGGAAACATTGCTTCTGAAAAAGTGATTTCCGATGAGACCGAGGAGCTTCTGAAGAAGGCATTGAATGAGTTTAAAGCGGAGGGTTAAGTATGGCATCAATGCGTGATATTAAACGCCGCAGAAACAGTATTCAGGGTACTCAGCAGATAACAAAAGCTATGAAGCTGGTATCCACTGTAAAACTGCAGCGTGCAAGGGCGGGCGCAGAACAATCCAAAGCATACTTTGACTGCATGTACGACACCGTTGGAAGCATTTTGGCCAGAGTCGGTGCGGTGGAACACCGTTACCTGGTTCCGGGCAAGAGCAAGAAAAAAGCGGTGATTGTCATCACATCAAATCGAGGGCTGGCCGGAGGATATAACTCCAATGTAGTAAAGCTTGTCACGAGGCACGAAGGCTGGGATAAAGAGGATGTCGTGGTTTATGCAATCGGTAATAAGGGTCGCGAAGTCCTGAGCAGAAATGGTTACGAGATTAAGGAAGAGCTTCCCGAAGTCATCGAGGAGCCGACCTACGCAGATGCCATGTTTCTGACTTTACGTTTGCTGGATGCTTTTGAGAAGGATGAAATTGGAGAGATTTATCTGGCGTACACATTCTTCAAAAATACAGTTGTGCAGGAACCGAAGCTGCTTAGACTTTTGCCTGTGGATTATCAGGAACAGGAGAAAACAGACAGCGAGTCCGGTGCAATCATGAATTTTGAGCCGGAGGATGTGGAAGCACTTGATATGATTGTTCCCAAATACATTTCCAGCCTGATTTACGGTGGACTGATGGAGGCGGTTGCCAGTGAAAACGGTGCCCGTATGCAGGCGATGGATAATGCAACCAACAATGCAGAAGAGATGATTGATGATCTGGGCCTTAAGTACAACAGGGCAAGACAGAGCTCCATCACTCAGGAATTGACAGAGATCATTGCGGGTGCGGAGGCAATCAGCTGAGGATAACCTTGGCAGGCATACGGAGTGTCTGCATCTTTGCGCTGTCAGATGCGGACAGGAAGAGGAAATACAGCGCAGAAATGAGGAAAAAGATGGCAGTTGAAAATAAAGGAAAGGTGACTCAGGTCATCGGAGCCGTTTTGGACATCCGGTTTGACGGTGGGAAGCTTCCGGAGATCAACGAAGCAATTCGAATTCCAACCGGGCAGGGAACAGAGCTGGTTGTAGAGGTCTCTCAGCATCTTGGTGATGATACAGTAAGATGTATTGCCATGGGAAGCACGGACGGTCTTACCAGAGGCATGGATGCTTTGGCTACAGGTGCTCCGATTTCTGTCCCTGTAGGTGAAAACACCTTGGGAAGAATCTTTAATGTCCTGGGTCAGCCTATAGACAACAAGCCGGCTCCGAACGATGTTGATTATGAGCCGATTCACAGACCGGCGCCTGCTTTTGCAGAGCAGTCTACCGAGACTGAGCTTCTGGAAACAGGTATCAAGGTTGTTGACTTACTTTGCCCGTATCAGAAGGGTGGAAAAATCGGTCTGTTCGGTGGTGCCGGAGTAGGTAAAACGGTATTGATTCAGGAATTAATCCGTAATATTGCAACAGAGCACGGCGGCTATTCCGTATTTACAGGTGTAGGCGAGCGTACCCGTGAAGGAAACGACCTGTACCATGAAATGATGGAGTCCGGCGTTATCGATAAGACTACCATGGTATTCGGACAGATGAATGAGCCCCCCGGAGCAAGAATGAGAGTTGGTCTGACGGGATTGACTATGGCGGAATATTTCCGTGACAAAGGTGGAAAGGATGTGCTGTTGTTCATTGATAACATCTTCCGTTTCACGCAGGCAGGTAGTGAGGTGTCAGCACTTTTGGGACGTATGCCTTCCGCAGTTGGATACCAGCCCACACTGCAGACAGAGATGGGTGCGTTGCAGGAGCGAATCACTTCCACCAAGAACGGATCCATTACCTCCGTTCAGGCGGTATATGTGCCTGCGGATGACTTGACTGACCCGGCACCTGCTACGACCTTCGCGCATCTGGATGCAACTACCGTTTTGTCCCGTGCGATTGTTGAACTTGGTATTTACCCGGCAGTAGACCCGTTGGAGTCTACTTCCCGTATTCTGGATCCGAGAATCGTTGGTGAGGAGCATTATCGTACCGCACGTGGCGTTCAGGAGATTTTGCAGAGATATAAGGAACTGCAGGATATCATTGCAATTCTTGGTATGGATGAACTTTCGGAGGAGGACCGTCTGGTGGTATCCCGTGCCAGAAAGGTGCAGAGATTTTTGTCACAGCCTTTCTTCGTTGCAGGACAGTTTACCGGATTGGAAGGAAAATATGTTCCAATCAATGAGACAATTCGTGGATTCCGTGAAATCTTGGACGGTAAACATGATGAGATTCCGGAAAGCTATTTCCTGAATGCAGGAAGCATTGATGATGTGGTTGCGAAGTACGCTGCAAAATAGGAATGATGAGGAGATACTATGGCAGATAATAAACCTTTTTTTCTGCGTATCATCACACCGGAGCGAGTGTTTTACGAAGGCGAGGTTGCGATGGTGGAATTTAATACCACAGAGGGACAGATCGGTGTCCTTCCGGGGCATATTCCATTGACCGTTATCGTAAAACCTGGTATCCTCACTATTTCAGAGGCAGAGGAACAGAAGCAGGCGGCACTCCATGCCGGATTTGCAGAGATTCTGCCCGAGGGTGTGACCATTTTGGCAGAGATTGTGGAATGGCCTCATGAGATTGATGAGGAGCGTGCAGAGGCAGCCAGAGAACGTGCTGAGAAGAGAATTGCAGGCAGGACTCC
>JAILPF010000329.1 GCA_024699575.1 Acetatifactor sp.
CCTGCTTTCAGTTCATCCATAAATAGCTTAGCAATGTAAAACAAGCACCGGGCTTCCCAATACTTTTGTGGACTTATCTGTAATTCAATATCAATTTTGGTGTCATCGTTCATAATCAGCGCTATGTCCAGAATCCCCTGCTTTTGCTTCTTCCGGAACTTATGCAGGAAAGGATTGGCAATCTGCACCTCTTTCATTGACTGAATCGGGATTCCTGTCAGATCGCTGATAAAATGTTTTCGCGCACATTCATCGAAAAAAATCTCTTTGAACACATAATCGTACTTTAAAGACGCAAGTTGCATTTGGTCTGTCCTCCTATCTAAGCCGCACAGACCAGCATGATATCCATAAATGTAATCTCTCAGTCTCTACCGCTTTTCTTTTTTTATTTTGGATTGAAAGCATAGAGTTTCTGAATAGATTTATTGATTTGATTAATCGATATGATAACAAAAAATGTTCTAGAAATTGATATGCTTCTATGATTATTTTATCATCTATTTTTTATCTGTCAATAGTACTTTTTATTCCCTGAAATTTAAAGATAATATCCGCACGCAGCCGGCCGAATCATAGTCAAAATACACATCCAGCTCACCAAGCGCATCAAACTTACCGTCTACACCTTCTATACCATGCGTGGCAACAAGGCAATCCGTACCTGCATAAGAATCTGCTCTTATCTCCCAGATTCCCCAGGGTGCCACCCCGCCAAAGCTATCTCCTGCACGATACGTATCACCCTGCAGGATATTTTCAAACATACTGATAGTCTCTTCCATCCCTTCGCTAAGTTCGATCTGCTGCTTGTAGTGAGCGGTTATATCATACACAATCTTCTCATCAATTCCATCACACGAAATCACGATTGTATTTTTCTGTTCCCCATATACAATCGATATCGGGAAAGCGTTGTCCAGCATTGTCTCGCCATGAGGCATCTCCAATGCATTCCACCCTTCGCCCACTTGTTTTAATACCGCATACTCTACCAACGGTGCTGAATTTACATGCGGATAGAATTTCAAAAAAATCTCTTTTTCGTTATCATGGTCCAAATCGATGTAGGAAGCCTCTCCGGGCATCATATATAAAATATCATCATAGGAATATATCAGCCTGTTATTGAAATAAAAGTCAAGATGCCCTTCATATTCTGAATCAGGGTCAGAGATCATGTAGATGGAAACGTACTCCATTTCACCGTTCCCATCGATGTCATTCATATCGTATCGTTGTGGCTCAGTCTCATCAACCACTACATTATCCACCCCGGCTATATCTTGCTCACTATTCGTATCCCGTGCGCATCCGCTCACCAGCAAACCGCATACGACAAACAAGCTAATAAGCTTTATCCCCTGACTTTTATGTTTCATCATCTTATCTTCTCCCCGGTTACCCATAATCTTTTTTCATTATACAATAGAACCTGAATTATTATTGAAAGCGTTCCACCATCTCCTGCAATTCCAAAAAACGCTCCAGCTTCTGCTCAACCATTGCATCCACCTCTTCCTTTTCTCTGGTAAGTTTCATCAGACGGGTAAAGTCTGTCGTTGCTGACGCCATTAAGCCCTCCAGCTCAGCGCTGCGCTTCTCAAGTTCGTCAATCTCCGATTCAATACTCTCATACTCTCTCTGTTCCTTGTATGAAAGTTTGGTTTTCTCTCGTGGAGCACGATAATTCTTTTTGCTTCCCGAAATCTCTGGCTTGGTTGCTGCAGCACTTTTTGCTGAAGTCTGCATATCAGAAGCAATATCCCTCTTTTTGTGCTCCAAATAGTCCGAATATCCGCCCTCACTCTGAAGCAGCATTCCATCCGGCTCAAAGGAAAAAATACGGGTCACTACTCTGTCCAAAAAATATCTGTCATGTGAGACAGTGATTACAATTCCTGCAAAGCTATCCAGATAGTCTTCCAGAATCCGCAAGGTCTGAATGTCCAGATCATTGGTGGGCTCATCCAGAACGATCACATTAGGTGCCCCCATCAGAACTTTTAATAGATACAGTCGTCTTCTCTCGCCACCGGAAAGTTTGCTGATTGGTGCATACTGCATATTGGCATCAAACAGAAAACGTTCACACATGGAAGAAGCCGATACTTGTCCATCCACCGTTTTGATATACTCAGCTGTCTCCTTGATATAATCAATTACGCGCATATTCTCGTTAACAGCCCAGCGTTCCTTTACCGTCCTGTTGTCCTGCCGCTCACCGGTCTCGTATTCCTGGCTAAAATATCCGATTTCAATCGTCTGTCCGATTTCCACTGTGCCACTGTCAGGAAGTACATCCCCGACAATACATTTCAATAACGTTGATTTCCCGCAACCATTAGGACCGATAATTCCGATTCTGTCCAGTTTATTGAAGGTATATGTGAAGTCTTCAAAAAGCGTTCGTTCACCGTATTTCTTTGAAATGTTTTCCAAAAGAATGGTCTTATTTCCCATTCTGGATGGAAGGGAGCTTAATTCCACACTGCGCTCCTCCTCCGGACGCTTCCTGTCACGAAGTTCCTCAAAGCGCTGAATATGTGCCTTTTGTTTAGTGGACCGGGCTCTTGCTCCCCTAAGCATCCACGCCAGGTCCTTTTTATAAAGCGTGGCAGCCTTCCGCTCTGCTGCCTGTTCATAGTCCATACGTTGTTGCTTTAGTTCCAGGAATCCGGAATAATTAGCGGTATATTTATAAGCAAGGCCTTTGTCCAACTCCACAATCTGATTGGTCACCTCATCCAAGAAATACCGGTCATGAGTCACCATCAGAATTGCTCCGTTAAACCTGCGCAGAAAGTCCTCAAGCCATTCTATCATTTCAGAATCCAGATGGTTGGTCGGCTCGTCCAGAATCAGCAAATCTGCCGGTGTCATAATCGCTGCCACCAGCGCAGCACGTTTCTTCTGCCCACCGGAGAGAATAAGCGGACTGCATTCCGGATCTTCAATACCAAACTTTGCCAGATTTGCTTTAATTTCTCCCATCTTGTCCCAGTGGTCCCCACCTGCATAGATGGTATCTGTGATATTTACCAACAGATTCTTTTTCATATCAAATACCGGATTCTGCGGGAGATAAGAAATCCTCACGTCTTTTCCGATTACTACTTTTCCCTCATCCGGTTCCACTTTTCCTGCTACAATGGAAAGCAGGGTGGATTTCCCCGTACCGTTGGAACCCACAATTCCGATTTTATCTGCGTTGTCAATTCCGATGCTCACGCCGTCCAGCACCTTTTTTTCCATATAGGTCTGGGAGATATTTTCCAGATGTAAAATATTCATTCTACTACTTCTTTCTTCTCAATGAATCGAGTATTGACTTTCAAATTAAATTCCGACATGGCTACTGCCATATACGGAACCAGCATAAGAAGATATGGAAAAACATAACGCGTCTTGGCCTCCCAAATCACAGAAAACAGGAAGCCACCAAACGCCGCAATCAAAAGAACATACCACTCTATCTTCGGATAATTGCGTATCCGTTTCAATAACAAGAATAAAATTCCTCCATAGAGCAGCAATTGATATATTTTCATGTATTTCTCAATGATTCCTCCTAACCCTGTACGTTCATAGATACTTGTTGCCAATTTTCCACGTTCCTCGGTGTGCGCATAGGTCATGGGAATACAATGATACATTGGAACTTCCCATTGAGTTATTATTTTTCTTCGAATGAAATCAAACATGTAGCTCGGGGAGTGCATATATTCCTCAAGGCGTTCATCAAGCAATTGCAAAGTTCTTTGATTCGTAACCTCTGTATCAAAATCGCTCTCAATGAACAAATTCAACCCACTTTGATCATACCAGCCCGGTGCATTTTCGTCGGAATCATTCAGTCCCATGTAGACATAGGTGAGAGGAGGAATCGACTCGGCATCCTTCGGAATATCATATTGGGATTTAATCCCCCAATTGCATAATATAATTCCTGCCAAAAGTGCCAATCCTAATAATACAGTCTGCTTTTTATTACCATGTGACAGACGAATCACTAAAACAAGGAAGATTGCAATCATTGCGACCAAGGTATTCTGGCGAAGTTGAACCGTAACCCCTGCAAGCATCGCGAACAGCAAAAGTTTATACACTTTAGGTTGACTGATATACGAAAACAAACACCAAACTGTGCACAGCAAAAAAATAGTTGAACTCAAATCACCATATATGTAGGGCACATAACCATACATTGGAAAGCAAGTGAACATGAATAAAAGGTAGTAAAATTGTGCTTTTCTATTATTCCCACTCAGATAACCGGTTATATAGTAGCCGCTCAATATACCTATCGTTAAAAGAAACGCAACCAGATATTGGAATACCAGTATTCCCGTTGAATCGAACAGTCTATGTAAAAGAACTTCTATAGACATGAGTCCAAGATTCTGACTATAAATCACCATATATTTCCCGCTGTCAAACATATACTGACTATTTAAAGAGTG
>JAILPF010000360.1 GCA_024699575.1 Acetatifactor sp.
GATGAACCGATGGGAGGAAGGCACAGTCTGCCGGGAAACTCGAATGAGACACAGGGAGGGAGCCACATGATGACAGCTTTAAGCGTTTGCGGCGTTTTTCTTTGGGCGGGTATCATTATTTGCGTATTCCTGTGGCTTGTCCTGGCAGCCGGTAAATTACTTATTTCCCTGTTGGTCATACTGTATGATTTGGGGAGGCGTCTTCTTGGTATGGAACTGAGCAAGGATTACGACGGAATGTTGTTTCCACATCGATAAGGCCTGTCTGCGTTGGAGGGTAAGACGTAGTCGTGATATACATTGACCGGAAAAAGGTCCATAACAGGGACAAAAGCTGATTCATGTGTTATTATGTATTGAAGGGGGAGGATGCACTTGAACAATGTAAAGAATATGCTGACGGCTATATATTCTCCCTCCAAAATCGAGAAGATATCAATAGATCGTGGTGCGCTAATCAATGAAAACCTTAAATGGGAATTGCAATTCGATAAAAAGATAAAAGAAAAAAAGATATATAAACAGTTAATCCAGGAAGAAAACGAGTATTTTGGGCTGGTCAATGATATTTTTAACCATACAGGTTTTAAAGATTTCTTTTTGAAATCTGGAGGGAATGTTTCGTTGCAAGAGATTCAAAGTAATTTCAATCCACCTCTCGCAGAGAAAATAAAAACATTGGGGCGAAAATCATATATTTTTCATAAGCAATTTGATGTTATTGGGGATATATTCTTTGATCGTTCATTGAACTACAATTACTTTATAATTCTTGATGGAAAGAAGTTAGAGTTTTCGGTTTCACCGATGAGCTTAAGCTATCCTGAAAAATTTGGTGATTGTTTGTGCTGGTGGAATTGGGCATCCGATAATCGGTATTTTGTCGCGTCCTTTTATCAATATTTGATAGATGACGTTAAGATTGGTGAAAATACAAAACTATTTAAAGCCTGGGATGAACGAGCAGGGTGCTATTCATCGTTTGAGCTTTCATTTGATGAGGAAAATTACGGGTTTGACAGAGGGAATAGAGTTTGGCACTACCTGATTCAAGAAGGTTTTGCAAAAGTGTATACCTTGCGGCCGGATTATGCCTGTGGTCAGTGGTTATATCATGCAAAGTCAGATCATACAATCGATATGTGCTTGTTTGATAAAGATGCTTTTGAGAGGGCTGTTCGTGATAAATCACGTGCGATTTCTTTACAGAAAAAAATAATCCTATTATTGAATTCGGATGATGAACGTATAGACGGGAAGTATTATTTTTTGATGGATGCGAATGAAAAACCATATGTTAGCTTTGAACCGGCAAAATTTGGGGGACATAAAAAATTGAAGATTTATGGCAAGCTTGACTGCCCAAGTGCGAATCGGTATTTGAGAAAAGGCCAGTATGCTAAGCACAGAGTGTTTTTTGCGAGTGAAGAGGACGCGATTGGCGCAGGGTATCGTCCTTGTGCAGTATGCATGCCTGAGAAATATAAGAAATGGAAAGGTGGGGAGCAAAGTAACGACTGAGGACCATTCAAAAACTATTTTAGTACATTATTTGGCGGTAATCGATGAAATTGATGTGGAAAGTAGTGTTTGTTGAAAGTATTAGACAGGTAACGAAATCTTAATAATGTTTTGTCGTGACGGTCTTATTGATGGAATGTTGCTATGTAGAAAAATGGATATTAATAATATATGAGGTGACTTTTATGAACAAGAAATTTAATCCTTCTACGTTAAATATAGCGGGTCGTCCTACGGCTCGGACAATGGATGTAGGGCTCCAATATGACTTCGTTTCAAAGTATGGCGCGGGAACAGTATTGGGGAATATGATGTGTTGGCCTATATTGAAATTAGAACCTGATAATATTGGGGATTGGAAAGAAAGCATTATAAGGTTAATTAACAAGGAGATTGTTCAAGAAGATGTCGAAGATGATGAGTTAAAAATTTATCTTGCATACGTGGCATTTATCTATGAAAATGAAATTGATTTAACCCATTTAAAAGATATATTGAACGTATTGGAAAGACAAACATATTTTTATTCTTTTTGTTCGGGGTCTCATTTTGAAGTTTTCGATTCGTTTGATCCAATCCCAGAGAGATTTTGGGACTCTTGGTGCAGCTACCTTGCTATTGCGTGGGATGATATGTCCGTAGCAGAGAGAGAGCATTGGATTGAACAAATTGACGCAGGCAATTTTGATGAACTCGCGGTTGGAGGTTTTGGAGATATTCCATATTAAAAAAGTGTGGATCCCTAAGTACTCATTAAATTAAATAGTACGATGGTTAATTTATTACCATTCTTATCCAACTATGTAACTACCACCGGAGCCATGTGTTTATTTTGCGAGCCATGAGGAATTGGAGAACTATGCAAAGGAATATGCGGTAGAGGAGTTTTCATATAAGCTCGAGTTATATTAGGGACGATGCTCCAGAAAAAAATTGGATGATTTTTTGTATGCATATTTGCACGCATATAGTGAAAATTGCGCTGACCGTAGTGGAGGATGCTGCGCATCTGCTTAAGTATCTTAAGAAAAAACAAAAACGCTGATTGAATGTGCAGAGGAGGGTGGGCGGTGCAATATAATAATATCGAAGAGTTGTTTCATGCAGCATCGCGAGATACATGCTGCAATACAAGCTACCCATATCGTCCTCAGTATTTCAGTGAATATCATACAGACATCGATATTATGCAAGAAGAAACCGAACTGAGTCTGTATTTTCATATTCCCTTTTGCAAATCTTTATGTCGTTTTTGTGAATATACGAGGTTTTTAGCTGATGACCAGTCCCTGCGGCGCCATTATGTGGAGATTTTAAAAAAACAGGTCGATACGTATTTATCGACCCATCGAATAAAGTTACTATATGGATTGGATATTGGCGGTGGGACACCATCAGCACTGGCCGCGGATGAGTTTGAAAAGGTTCTTGAAATAGCCAGGGACATTATGGACCACACATGTCATGTTCCGGATTTTGAGCCAAGTGTTGAATTTAATTATCAGACATTAGATGAGAAAAAGGCGGAACTGATTGGCGAATATGGCTTCATTCGTGCCAG
>JAILPF010000367.1 GCA_024699575.1 Acetatifactor sp.
CCCTCTCCACCATTAGCTGAGGGAATTCCAGATCGGTTCTGATACTCAATCCATACAAACGATATCGATATGCCAATTCCATAGGATTCACTTTACCCTTCCATTTCAATCTCTCTATCACAGTATTTCAGGATACTTTTCCGATGAGTGATAATCAGGCAGGTGGGTCTGGGCGATAATTCCTGAAGTCCCTTTATCACACCGAGTTCTGTCTGTTCATCCAAAGCAGATGTTGCCTCGTCCAAAATCATAAACGGAGCTTTTCTCACAAAAGCTCTGGCAATTGCGATTCTCTGAGCCTGTCCTTCGGACAAACCATAGCCCCGTTCCCCTACTCTGGTATCCAGCCCTTCCGGCAGATTTCTTACAAATTCTTCTCCGGCAGAAAGTCTGAGTGCCTCCCACATTTCTTCCTCCGTGGCATCCAGCTTGCCCATGCGGATATTTTCCCTGATGGAACCGGAAAATAAAGTATTCCCCTGTGGGACATATGCTATATACTCTCTGGTCGATGCGTTTGCAGGCTCCGTCCTGCCCTGCGCATCGTAGAATTCCACCAGACCTTCCACATTACTCATAAAGGACATGATAACACGCACCAGTGTCGTCTTTCCAATACCCGACTCGCCAATCACAGCTACGAACTCGCCGGGTTGGATGGAAAGGGACACATCATCCAAAACCAGCTCTTCCAGATAGCCGAATTTCACATGTTCTGTTTTTACTCCAATGCCCTGTTGCCCCACCAGCACATTTTCTCTATGCTCCTCCAAAGGGATATTCTGGAGTTCCATAATCCTGCCTGCTGACGCCAAAACCATCACCACCCTTGGAATCTGCTGTGCCAGCTGTATCACCGGTCCCTGTACCTGATTGACCAGTGACAGGAATACCGACATCGTACCGTATGTGATCATCTTGCGATAAATCTGCAATGCTCCATATGAGAAAGCTGCAATGTATCCAATCTGAAATGTCGATGACAAAACAGTGGTGCTTGCCGTCCCAAGCTTTGCCCGCTTAAATATCCAGTAAAACCGCTCATCCCTAAGCTTTGTCAGTCTCTCCGCAGCATAGTCTTCATTTGAAAATGCCTTTACCACCAGTAGATTGGCCAGACTTTCCTGCAAAAAAGAACGGTACGCTGACTCAGACTCCTGCACCTTATTCTGGAGCTTCCCCAGCTTCCTTCCAAGCCATCTGGAGGCTAAGGCTGCAACAGGAGCTACCGCCAACGCAAACACCGCTAAAAGCGGCGAATAATAAAACAACATTCCAAACACCAGAATCAACTGAATCCCAAGTTGAATAATACTCGGAATAGTGCTGATTACCCCATCCGCCACATTGGAGGCATCACTGGTCAGACGCGTCATCAAATCACCTGTATGATACCGATTGATATCCGTCCAATGCGAATGGATAATCTTTTCATAAATTTGTTTGCGGATTCCAAATGAAAATTTCTCATCCAACATAGTGGCAAATAGGCCTGAAAAAATAGAAATCGCCTGCGTTCCCAACGTAATCAACAGATAAATGACAATTAACGACCCGAAGCCTAATCCCTCCGTCGCATTGTCTATAATCATCTTGGTAATCTGAACCAGCACCAGACCGATTACGATAGACAGCAGGTTCAAAAACATCATCAAGCCAATTTTCCAAACATATGGCTTTGTATAATGGGCAATCCAGCGTATGTATCGATATTGATTTCCTTTGTCTTGCCACAATGACCGCAACTTACCCATGTCAAGCATCCCTTCTACTGTTCTATAAAGCCCAAATCTTCCATTTTATCTAAAAAATCCATGACAGAGTTCTCACACTCCTGTGGTGTCACTTCATATTCCTGCAAAAGTCTTTCGATAATCTGTTCCGGAGTAACCGGTTCCTGAATCATGTCCCAGATATCGTTTCCGACGCCCTTAATCAGGAAATATTTTCCCTGTTCAAAATCCACCATAACCTTTTCGCCCGACAGATCTGTCACATTTATCTTTTTTTTCAGTTTTACTTCTCTGTTTTTTTCCATATTTCCTCTCCTACACTCGTCAGGCATAAAATTTATCTACCATCGCATATCCGCTTCCGTCCCCACCGGTCACGTATACTTCACCGCAGCGCAGCCATGCGTGAGCAATCATTTTTTCTCCATCATGGGCGCAGCCCAAATACAAAGTGGAATGAATCCCCTCTTTTTTCAGAAGCTTCTGAGCAGTCAGTGCACGCACAAGACATTTACTTTCCCAACTGGTTTTCGTACAGATTCGATTAACCTCCTTCGCCACACGATAGGCAATGCGGTATACCTCATCTGTCTCTTTTTCGGAGGATTCCCTGCCCTCCTCACCCCATCGCTTATGAAGCTTATCCATTTTGACAGTCAGAATCTGAATGCGAAAGACCGCAGAATACCAATAAGCTCTGAGCGTCATCATTTTATGTTTATTATACCGCAGAAATTTGTATGGATTGATTTTCATGTAAGACCTCTCTTTCGGAGCTGATTCACACGGTACTCTGCAGCATCAAACTTTTCATCCACACTGTAAGACGCATCCGGATGCTGCCTGCGGTAACGCAGGTAATCAAATATCCTGTGCACCCATGCAATCGGCAACAAAAATTTATACTTCTTGGCATATGCAAAATCATCCCTGATATTTTCTGCTGATGGAAAAAGGGTCTGCATCGCTCTTCCGATTTTGGAATGGGATGCCTGAATCTCACCTGTCACATAAGGGCTCATGATTCCCCATATCTGAAATGCTCCTTTTTGTCCTTCGCTGACTTTACCGGCAAGTATCAAATCCATCAGAAATGCTTCCTCATCCTGCGGCAAAGAAAGCTTTCCATCCGGAAGTGCAGACTGCCCAAGATCAAAGTACTTCACTCCAAGGGAGAAAAATTGTGCGCAAAATTCTGTATAACCCAGCTCCTTCATGGACTTCCAAAACAGATTCCAGTCAATAGAGTCCTTGTGGCATTCCGCAAAAAGAGCCGTATCCAAAAGATAACGGATACCCACGCCCTCCACACAGAAATGCTTCACTACATGAAATACCTGATAGATGAGATGTCTGGTAGGCTCTATGGTTGTGAATGTTTTTCCAAACACCTCAGAGCGTACCCTGTTCTCTTTGCTATCCAGTCCCATGCCTTTCAACAGTTCAATCTTTTTCCCTTCGTAGTCCTCCCAAAGCTGCAAATGCATCTCTATAACATTTCCGCTTAATTTATGCCTGTAGACATAAACCTTTTCCTTGGAGTGCTCCGGTTCCGGCTCATACTCTTTTTCCAATAATTCCACGGCCTGTGAAAGCTGCTCCTCACACACAAGGAAATCCGTATCGGAGGAATTTCTAAGTCCAAACCCCGGATAGAGACAGGCCAGAAAATATCCCTTAAAAAAGAGCAACTCTATTCCTCTCTTTTCTGCTTCTTCCAGCAATCTTCCGATTTCCTGAAGCCGGATGGTCTCCTTGAAAAAAATCCGGCGACAATACTCGTTCCATGCCTGATGAATCGCATCAGGCACCAATCCTTTTTCATGCATTTTAGCGACAGCACTTCCACACAAAGCAGTAGTCTTTCTCAAGTTGGATAAGGCAAGCAAATCCTGCCAGCCTTCCAGATTCATTTCAAACTCCGGCGCTGTATTTTTCACCGATGCGCCAAGCAATGCCAAATAATTGGCGTACAACTCCTCCATCCTGCCAAGTCTCCTGTCTTTCATCAATATGCATCATTATGTTTCAGCAGCACAATTACTGTCTTCAATACAATTTTTACATCAAGGAACAAGGACCAGTTATCAATATAATCCACGTCCATCTCGACAATCTCATCAAAGTTCTGAATTTTGCTTCTTCCACTGACCTGCCACATTCCGGTGATACCGGGCTTGATACTGATTCTTCTCCAGTGGCTTGCATTGTATTTGACTACTTCATCAACAGTCGGCGGTCTTGTTCCAACCAG
>JAILPF010000387.1 GCA_024699575.1 Acetatifactor sp.
ATCATCTTTTTCTCCCAATTATCCATATCCGTCGGATATGCCTCACAGGTATATTCCTCGCCTGCATCCTTGTACACAACTGTGACCGGTACATCCTCCGAAAAATATGACGCATATTCCATGTCTTCTGCCACAAAATAGCAGGCATCAAGATTACTGATTTTGATGATTGTCTCATCCTTGACACTGTAGGTATCCACCAGCGGATTCATGATGTAAGTAATCTGTCCGGAAATGCCAGCAAACAGCCGTCCCTGGTTCCATTCCCGGCGGCTTTTATCCAGCTTCTTTTGACTGATGGAAAGTGAATCGGACAGGTTTTCCAAAGTCTGTCGATAGTCGTCCTCAATACTCTCTCTCTTCTCTTTCCATTCTTTTCTATCATCTTCTGTATGCGCAGTATACCCTTCATACATGATATCAGCCGTATCCAAATCAAATTGCTTTAATTCCTCCGCATGACGAAGCTCCATTTCCAAATGTGCCACCTCATACTCCAGACCTGCAATCACATTCTCCAAATCTTCCACGTCAAGTTCTGCCAGCAGCTGCCCCTTATTCACGAAATCACCGTTCTTGACATGAACCTGTTTGATTAACTGTTCACCCACGGGAAATGCAATGTTTTCCAGCTCAGTGGAAGTATACTTACAGGATATTACGGCATTTTTGATAACATCATCATATTCCACCGAAACGGTCTGATACGCTTCCTCCCCCTCTTCTCCTACTAGAAACGTTTTCATTTTTTCATCTGTCTTCTCGCCGCACCCGGCTGTCAGAAGGATTACTCCTCCCAACAACACGGCTGCTATCAGCTTATCTCTTCTCATATTTGTCTGCCTCGTAAACATAAATATTTCCGTAGCTCCAGTTGTAAGTGCTTCCGTTATGCCGGTCAAATGTAATTAGCATATATCGTATCCGACTCCCGCACGGAATCGGCAACAAGGTTCCCCAACCGCGAAATCCACCATCATCATAGTCAAATTTCAACAAGGTGTACTCTGACAAATCCTCTATGGAATGCAGACGGTATTGCGCCCTTTTGTCAAAATCCGAGCCGCACAGGAAATACATTTTTTCCCCTATTCTTATTATAGAGCCACCTGTATTTTCACCGGATGTAGTATGATCCACATGAACATAACCTTCAAACGGATTCTCTGATTCAAAGAGGAAGTACCGGTATTTCTCTCCTCCTTCGTCACATTTCGTCAATCTGCAAATTGCCAGAAGCCATTTTTCCCTTTTTGCATCATAGGTCAAATCCGGATCCTCATCTCCGAATTTTGCATAAAACAATGTATCGTCCGGTGCCCCCGGATTTTCTTCCATAAGCTCTGCATCGATAACATTGATTCCATATCGCAAATCCGCATAGCTTTTTCCATGGCACAGCACATGCCCATGGGAGAAGGAGCATGCCCAGACATACCACGCATCACATCTTCTGTCATAAACCACAGAAGATGCGATATCCGCACACCAATTGCCATCGCCCAAGTCAAAAAAGATGGCACCTTCCATGCGAAAATCATCTGTGGATGGATTCCACGATACCACACTCTGGAATCCCCCCTCCTGCAATCTTGCTGTGAACGTCAGGAAGATTCTGCCATTTTCCATAATCGGCTGCCCATTCTCATAACGCATACTCTTGATATCCGCGTGGCTGATTCCGCCCTCCAGATAAAAACATGCAGCACATTGTACACTTTCTTCCGGTCTCAGATACACAAAGAGTGAAGCTGTTGTGCGATTAAATACCTCGTAAGAAAGAATGGTTTCGTACTCCGGTATTGTAAACATCCCCACATACTCAGGTTTGTCCCCTGCCTTAAGATATACGTCAAACTGCTTTCCATGGCAGGTCACAATCAGATGTGTTTTCTTGCAAAAGATTATGTCTGTTTCCACCGACTGCACTGTTTCGTTTATTTTGCATGTAACGCCTAATTTGTCCTGTCTCTTTCCGACGGTAATCATCAGATCCGGCAGGCATTCCGAATGAAAGCAGATTCCGATTCCGCTCTCTTCGCCTGTCATCTCAAGTTCATCTACTTCAATATCATATGTCGCATAAGGGAAATGCTGTCCCAGCAATCTGGCCTTATACAATGTCTCTGTCGTGTGATTTTCCACCCTATATCTTGCATCCGGCAAGGATTCTTCCAGCGCTGACTCCTGTTCGTTGGACAGGACAACCGGATACGGTTCTCCTCTGTCATCCGAAATCCAGTCCTTAAAACAACTCATCTCTCCCAAAGGTAATCTCATCTGTTTATATGGATTCACCGAAAAACGTCGGCGAAATGTCATTTCATCCACTGCAGCCATCCCATATACCCCCTGCTTCTAAACACTCATATCTCACAGTATAAAAGAAAGGTATCGCACGTGCAATACCTTTCTTTTACATATATCTTTCATATCTTGACATTATTCTGTTACACGCAAGCATCTTATGGCATTGAGTACCGCTAAAACCATGACACCTACGTCCGCAAAAATCGCCACCCACATATTGGCGACACCAAAAGCGCCGAGAACCAGACACGCGCCCTTTACAGCCAGTGCGAACACGATATTTTCCCACACAATTCGCAGGCACTTTCTCGAAATTTTCATGGCAAGAGCAATTTTCTCCGGATTGTCATCCATAAGCACTATATCCGCGGCTTCGATTGCAGCATCAGAACCCATGGCTCCCATGGCAATACCCAAATCAGCTCTGGAGAGCACCGGTGCATCATTGATTCCATCTCCCACAAATGCAAGCTGTTTCTTGCTTTCTTTCTTCGACAACAGTTCTTCCACTTTTGCCACTTTATCCGCAGGTAAGAGTTCACTGTATACATCATCCAGACCAAGAGTCCGTGCTACGCTTTCTGCCACCTGTCTGCTATCACCTGTCAACATCACAGTTTTCTCGACACCGTTTTCCTTCAGTGCTTTAAGTGCAGAAGCAGCCTGTTCTTTCACCACATCAGACACCAAAATATATCCTGCATATACATTGTCCACTGCCACATGTACGATTGTTCCGGCTTCCTGTATATCTGCCACATCCAGTTCCAGTTGTCGCATCAGTTTCGCATTTCCTGCTGCCACAAAATGTCCATCCACCTTGGCTGTCAAACCATGTCCGCTGATTTCAGTTGCTTCTTCGATTCTGCTGTTATCGATTGTCTCTCCGAAGGCTTTGCGAATGCTCTCACTGATGGGATGTCCGGAATAGCTCTCCGCATATGCCGCATACTTCAGGAGAAGTTCCTCGGAGATATCTCCCACCGAATGAACATCTGTCACTTCAAACACACCCTTGGTAAGGGTTCCTGTCTTATCAAACACCACATATTTGGTTTCGGCAAGAGCCTCCAGATAATTGGAGCCTTTTACAAGAATTCCCGCTGTGGAAGCAGCTCCGATTCCTCCAAAAAAGCTTAAAGGTATGGAGATAACCAGTGCACACGGGCAGCTGATAACCAGGAATGTGAGTGCTCTAATCAACCATGTGCTAAACTGTGCCTCGCCACCTGCAAGAAGAGAGATTATCGGAGGAATCACAGCCAGTGCCAATGCACTGTAGCAAACTGCCGGTGTATACACTCTTGCAAATTTGGTAATAAAGTTCTCTGATTTGGATTTCTTCATGCTGGAATTTTCCACCAGCTCCAGTATCTTAGATACCGTTGACTCCCCAAATTCTTTTGTAGTTTCAATTCGAAGCACTCCGCTTAAATTAATACATCCACTGATAATTGCATCGCCACTCTTAACATCCCTCGGCAGGCTTTCACCGGTAAGTGCACCGGTGTTCAGAGTAGAGACTCCGTCCACCACAATTCCGTCGATGGGAACTTTCTCACCGGGCTTTACCACGATAACCGTTCCGATCTCCACGTCATCCGGGTCAACCTGCTCCAGATTACCGTCCGCATCTTCAATATTGGCGTAATCCGGTCTGATATCCATAAGTGCGGTGATGTTTTTACGGCTTTTGCCAACCGCAACACTCTGGAACAGTTCCCCAATCTGGTAAAACAGCATAACTGCTGCGCCCTCTGTATATTCGCCAAGTCCCATGGCACCGATGGTTGCAACCGCCATCAGAAAATTTTCATCAAATACCTGTCCATGAACAATTCCCAGTACTGCTTTTCGGAGAATATCATATCCGATTACCAGATATGGCACCATATAAATCAGAAGTTGTAAGTACCACTGTGCCGGGAAAAATTTCAGATACTTCATCACTCCTAAGACTATCATCAGCACAGCTGAAATCACAATGCGGTACAGCACCTTCTTTT
>JAILPF010000470.1 GCA_024699575.1 Acetatifactor sp.
GGTTTTTTATTTTATCTGCGGTTATCCCAAGTCCTCGCGGAAATCCTGCGTGCGCCATAACCTCACCATCGTTCCACCACTCCGCAAGCTGCTCACAGTCAGATGCACACGCGTTTCTAATATGTATTTTATTTTGTCTAATATCCATTTTGTCTTCCCTCGCTGCTTATCATATTATAGTCCGGATATTTCTAACGCTTTAAATTACATCCTGATATTCTCTTTGCGTAAACCGATGGTATTCCAGTCCAAACACATTCTGCTCTATCAGATAAACATACGGGTCAACTGACTTATCCTGAAAGCTGAGCGCCCATCTGTCCTCCTGTAATTTATCAATCTTAAAGTCTTTTGAAAAAGTCTGAAATAAACACGCCATACTTTCCAACGTACTGCCCGGCTTTTGTATCTCGGCTATAAAAGCTCTCAAAAAAGCTGTTGGGGTATAATTTTTCGAAACCCACTCTACTCCGCATACAGGAACCACAACCTCATATCTTCCTTTTTCATTTGGAAGCTCTTCTATATTAACATCACCTAATCTATTCATTTCTTCCTTCTTGAAAGTCGCAATGGCAGTATCCAGGTGCTCCTTATCGCAATTCAGCAATCTAAGCAGTGAAGGAAGTGGATAGTAGAAATTGATAGCTGTGTTTGTGGCACCAAGCTTGACAAAACATTCCAGAACATTGTCTATGATATTTTTTTCTAAATCCATCAACTCTTATTCACCTCAAAATAGTTTACAATGTTCACATTATAGCATAACACGCTAAAAGGTGGAAGATTTACTTCCACCCATAGTTCATAAAGTACACCTGTTTTTTCTCTATACATTTTGAGCAAATTAAAAAAGCCGCTACCAGGGGGCTTCCCTAATAGTGGCTTCAATCGATGCTTACTCTCTGGCGATTACAAGCTCGCTTCTGATTCCATTCAGCTCCACAATATTTTCCGCATCAGGGTTGGAAAAGTCCTCCGCAGTACTGCCATTCCATTCAAAAGAAACAGAATTTGAAAGCCCTTTCACGATACTTTGAAACGCATAATTGTCCGGAACCGTAAGCCTCGATGTGGATGAAATCTGATTAATTTCAAGTGCTCCCAAAAAGTCATTGACACGGATGTCCATGTCTACATTACAATCCAGTTCCAGCTCAGCTTCCATCGCATCGACAAACACCTTACTTGCTTTCCCTTTAAATTCCACATTTTCACAGATGATATCAGTCAACTGAAGTTCCTCACAGTTCATTTCCAGTTCCACATGAGCCAAATATTGATTCGGAAGAAATACCTCGATAATAAGATTATTTTTTGCGATTGCTTCCGTCATCTTGTTTTTGCGGTTTACTTCCACATCGATTCGCCCTTTGATATCATCAATCTTTACCTTAAAATCAGCTTCCAGGGTGGAAATATCATTTGATGCTAAGTGAATTATAATCTTTTCTCCATCTGTACCAATTACCCGGAGCAGACGGGCTCCGCCAAGCCTCATATCAAATCGCTTTAGACCGTCAATATCATACTCTGTTCTACTTTCATAAAGATACCCTTTGGGCGTGGCAGTTTCCTTCTCCTGTGAGAGAAATTCATCCACCGTAATCCCAAAAAGATTTGAAATGAGAATCATGTTTTCAATATCTGGAATCCCTCGATCTGTTTCCCATTTGGTAATCGCCTGTCTGGACACTCCAAGTTTTTCTGCCAATGTCTCCTGCGACATTCCGGCTGCTTTTCTTGCATTTTTAATTTTTTCTGCGAACGTCATATCTTTGTTCCTCCTTACCTATGATGCTCTCATGGTATTACAGCCGGTCCGTTCCAACAAGCAACTGCAGTTGTCATCCAGGCAAAAAACTGCTACTTGCCGTAGCATCCAAAGATCAAGTGCAATGATTACTCCAAGAAGTGCCATCAAAAACAAATATTTATATCTTCCTATTTAATCAGTTTTTCAGCCCACTCCGCTTCCTTAAAACCAACAATCACAGTATCTCCATTTACCATCAACGGGCGCTTTACTAACATTCCATTTGTAGCAAGTAGTTGTAACTGTTCCTCTTCACTCATTGTGGAAAGCTTGTCCTTAAGCTGCATTTCTTTATAAATCAATCCACTGGTGTTAAAGAACTTCTTAAGTGGAAGTCCACTCTTTGAATACCAATCCTTCAATTCATCATACGTTGGATTCGCATCCACAATATGTCGCTCTGTATACTTTATATTATGCTCATCCACCCACTTTTTAGCTTTCTGACAGGTTGAACATTTGGGATAACAAATAAATAACACTTGCGTTTTCTCCTTTCTTTGAATACTACTGTGCAATTTCTATCGTTGGAAGTCCTTTTCCCGGATTTTTTATCCGAACATAATACTTTGCCTCATCCTCCGCAACAATATGTCCGCCGTTCTTCATCATCACTTTAAGTGATGCAGGGTTGTTCCTGTTCACACGCAAATAAAATTCATCCTCCGGCACAATTGTGCGGGCAATATCAAGCGTAAGCTTTAACCCCTCCGCGCCGAAGCCTTTTCCTCTGAATTCCTTTGCTATAAAGTATCCTATATGACCCGCTCCTGCCCTCAAAGCATCGTTTAGATAATGTCTGATTCTAAACTGCCCAACAATTGTCCCATCATTCCAAAGAAATAAAAATGTCTCAGGAACCATCCAGTCCGGAAGATTCTCGCCCTTAGAAAATCGAAGCATATCCGGAAGTGCTTTTTCTTCAAACTCCTGTCGGGAAATTCCATTCCATGAGTTGGTAAGTCCGTTTTCATCTTCCGGCATATTGCGCACAAATTCCCATTCTTTCTCAATATCAGTATTGACTCTCCTTATATACAACATTGTTTATCTCCCTTGCCTGAGTTTTCCTTTTATAATATTTCTACAAGCAACCTTTATTGTGAATTCGCACAGCTAGGTTGCATTTATCCTCAGAAAAATCTTTAAATTGCAACCTTTATCTGCAATTTACTCATATCGGTTGCATTTGTCTCCTGAAATAGTCTAAAAATGCAACCAATGTTGAAGACTTCTGTC
>JAILPF010000474.1 GCA_024699575.1 Acetatifactor sp.
CAAGGGATCCAGCACCGCAATATGATTGCAGGAACCGTCTTCCCGTACCAGCATGTTCATCGCAGTGTCCGCATGCTTCATGGCAATTGCAGTGAATCTGGGATCCTTTGTCTCTCGCCCTGCCCAATACAAAAGCGGAATATTCATCATACAGTCAATGATGATCCAGCCGATACGATCTTCGTTCCATGCACGGATAAACCCTCCCAGAGGATTATATCTGCCTGCCAGCAAATTCGCCGCATGCAAGCCCCTCACCTTCGACCGCTCCTCACCGGTGAGGCGGTAGGAGGCAACCGCAGTATGCAGCCACATAAATCCCACATCGTGATGCAGCTTCACATATTCATCAAACAGTGCATCAAATTTCTGTTCAATTTTGGAGGCAGCCTCTTTGTACTTTTCTTCCTTCGTCACATGATACATCTGCCACAAGATCCCCGGCCAGAACCCATTGGTCCAACAGTCCAGCGCCGTTTGGGAACAGTCCTCAACATACTTTCCGTTTTTGGGACTGTAGGGGATCCTGTCCCCGATTCTGTCGCACTCTGCTGAAAATTTCATGCATAGCTTCTGATAAGTCTCCTCAATCCAGTCCCTGTAGTTTACTTCCATCATTTTTCCTTTTATGCTCCTTTCATATCACTCTTACCCGCCCGGGTAATCTGATAGGTATCCAACAAATCCACAGTCTTCTTTAATTTACCGTTTTCATAGTCAAAAATGGCTTTCAGCGCCACCTGTCCAAAGAGATTTTGCCGCTGGGAGATCAGGATATCGATCACTCCGCTTTTCAGCGCAGCCTGGTTATAGTCCGTATTGTCAAATCCAATGAATCCAATTCGAGGATCCACACCCACATCGTTCTTAAGCTCTTCCGCAACCTTTACGAAATGCAGATCCAGACCGGCAACCACTTTGACATTCGGGTTCTTGCGCAAGATCTCCTGAATGTATCCGGCACGCTTTCTGACATCTCCATGATTCATTTCAACATCCACAATGGAAATACCCGGATAAGATCTTAAATACTCCCGCACAGCATCAATCCTGGTTCTGGCGATCGGCGTATCTCTGACTGTACTGAGCATAACCTCTCCCCTTCCGCCGGTCAGCTTGACAATTCCCTCTGCCACGCTGACACCTGCTGCCTTGTTGTCCGTACCGATATACATTAATCTCTCACTGTCCTTGGCATCCCCGTCAATGCAGATGGTTTTTACCCCTTCACCGTTCATGGAATGAATTAGGGGTGCAACCAGCTTCGAATCCCAGGGATGGAGAATCAGATACTGAATTCCGCCTGCCTCTTTCCGCAGTTGTTCTATGATCTTCACCTGTTCCTCGGGCTTACTCTTCAGATAATTTTCGGGAGCCCGAAAGAGCAGTTCATATCCATATTTTTTAGCTGTCTCTCTGGCAATTTTGACCATATTGCTCATGTAGGGATCATTTTCCGGCAACACTGTCACAAATCCGATCCGCTTCTTATCTTTCTTATCACACTGCACATCATAAACACTGAGTTTTCTTTGTATATGATCTATCTTTTTCCTGAGATTTCCGGAAACATCCGACAAAATCTGCATGGAATTTTTCTGATGCATGCTAAGCTCCACCGCTTCTCCCGTGGATGCGGCCGTCTCCTCCGAGACTGCTGCAATATTGGTAATATCATCAATGATCCGGTTTTTCAGATCCCGCAATCTGCCGATACTGTTCTGCACGCATCCATACTGGACGTTAAAATCCTCCACACAATCCTGCACTTGACGGAATGCACGATCCACCTCGTTCACCGCCTCCAGCTGCAGGTTTAATTTTGCATCAGCCGAGTCAATGATCGTTTCCGTATGATTGATCTCTCCCCGTATCTGTTCCACAATATTGCGGATTTCCACTGCCATCTTGGCGCTTTCATCCGCCAGTTTTCTAACCTCCTCAGCAACCACTGCGAACCCTTTTCCAGCCTCCCCGGCTCTCGCAGCCTCAATGGACGCATTCAGCGCCAACAGATTTGTCTGATTGGTAATCCCTGTAATGATCGAAGTAATCTGGTTGATATCATTTACCTTCTGCTTCAGGGTCTCAATACTTCCGGAAACCGCAGTAAAAGCCTCTCTTGTCTCGGCACTTTTCTCAAGGGTATTTTTACTGTTATCAATGCCGGTAATGCTAACCTCCTCCAGGGAATGGATGCCTGAACCGATCACCTCCATGGAATTGCTCACCTCATCAAAGTTGTCCGAGAGGCATTCCATGGAATTCATGCAGTTTTCGGTCTCCACCGCCTGCTCCTGGGCTCCTTTTGCCACTGCATCGTTCAAAACCGTCATATTTTCAGACAGCTCCTCTGTTTCACCTGCGGTCTCCTGCACACACTCGCTCAGATCGGATATCTCCATTACATATCCCTTAAACATTTTGATCAGGTCGGTGAATTCCGCCATTTTCACCTGATTTTCCAAAGCCTCCTCACGCTTTGCCCTCTGTAACCATTTTGTCATAAATCTCCTCCATCTTTATTCCTGCAACGGTAATCTGATTGACGCCACCGTTCCTCCATTTGAACCTTCCAAATATATAAAACAAGCCCGAGCTCCATATACCAGATGCAAACGTTGATGTATGTTTCTTATCCCAAATCCCCTCGTTTTTTTCACGGTTGTAGCAGGAGCCGTCAGCAGATTGTTTAATTCCTCCAGATTTCTGCGTTTTCCGCTATCCTCCACCGTAATGCATAACATCTCTTGCTCTGTCCAACAGCACAGCTTAATCTCCACCTCGTTTGACACTGCGTCCGTCCCATATTTGATGCTGTTTTCCAAAAGCGGCTGCACAATCATTTTAGGCAATTTCACCCGGTCCGGCTGCTTTACCATAATGTTTCGGTTCAAATGCACCTTGTCTCCGCAGCAAAATTTCTGCAGATTGATATAATCCTCTATCACCTCCAGTTCTTCCTCCAGGGTCACCATATGATCCGGAGAAGATATATGATATCTGCAAAATCCCTCCAGCTGTGACAACGCATCAGCCAGATCCTCCTGCCTTCTCATCAAAGCGATACAGCCGATGGAATTCAGGACATTGTACAAAAAATGGGGATTCATCTGTGCCTGCAATGCATCCAGTTCCAGCTTCTGTTTCTTGGCTTCTGTCGCATAAATCTCCTCGATCTGTTGCTGGACCTTGCGATGCAAGCGTTCAAAGCTTTCGTACAGCCCGGCGATTTCATCCCCACCCTTCACCGAAAGGGCAGACTCCGTCGGAAAGGTTCCCTTACGCATGTAATCCGACAATTTCGTGATCGGGCGCACCACCATTTTGGTCAAAAGCACTATGACAACAATCAGCAGAATCAGAAATGCGACAAAGACTGTGAACACGATCCTTGCAGTGGTGCTGAGCTGATTTGCAATAATAATCTGCGGCACAATATTGATCATAAACAAGCCGTTTCCGATCTCTGCACAGTGGACCAGTGCGCTTTTTTCATGTACAACCATTTTTTGGAGTCTTCCCGACTCTGTTCCTGCTTTACCGGAAAGAATTTTTCGCGCAACTTCCTCGGTGCAATCCACCCCATCGGAATGAATCAACTTTCCATCTTCCTTCACCAACATCATCTGTGCACTTTCCGTAAGCTCACTGCTGTCAAAAATATCCGAAATCCAGGACACATCCAGAACAAGCTTCAGCACTCCAATTTTCACATGCTCCACTCCGGTCGCACTGTACTCGTAATATTCCAAGGCCTTCACCAGCTCCACCGCAGATGTCTCCTTGGACGCTGCATACCAGAAGGTTTTTCCCGGATCCTGCACAGCCTGCCTGTACCAGCTCACATTCTGTATGCCATGGCTGTTGTAAACCCAGACATTGTCCTGCGCAGACAATGGAACCTCCCCACTCCATACGGAAATTTTGTCCGCCACGGGGTAGTCATCCGGGATAAAAAGTGTTGCCCGAAATCTGGCGGATGTGGGTTCCAATGCAATCTGCAAATGATTCTCCAAAACATTGATCACATCGTGAAAAGAGGTGATAATCGTCGGAAGCTGCCCGTTGTAGCCTTCCAGCTTCTCCTTCATTCCGGCATCGCTTGTGCACAGTGCATCAAGCATCAGATCAATCCTCGAAAAAACCTCCTCCGTATTCTGCACGTTGCTCTGTATCACCATTCCCAGTGTTTCTTCCAATTGTTTTCCACTGCTACGCTCGTAATTCTGATAAAAGAGCAACCCCGTAATCGTCACCAACGACCCTACAAACACGATAAAGATGAAGGCCGTCTTTCTCGCCAGGCTGGAGGTAATCATATGGATACCTCGTCTTTCCTCTGCAGCCGCATCCGATACTCTGTCGGTGTAACC
>JAILPF010000476.1 GCA_024699575.1 Acetatifactor sp.
CTCTAACACCATTTTAGCTGATCCGTAAACTGACTGAGCTGCGAAACGATATGCCTGCTCACGTGTCATTCCACCCATAACACCGGCATCTGCCAGTGCTTCAATAAACATATAAACATAGGCCGGAGAGGAACCACTAACGCCAATTACCGCATCCATCAATTCTTCTCCCACTACCTCAGCCTTGCCGATGCTCTCAAAAATCTGCTTTGCCTGCACCAGATGATCTGAGGAAACCAGTGCGTTGGGACTCAAAGATGCCATGCCTTCTCCGACCAATGCTGGTGTATTTGGCATTACCCGGATTAACGGAAGCTGTTTTCCAAACATTCCTTCTATTGCCGCAATCGACTGTCCGGCTGCAATACTGATAATCAGAGTTTCCGGTTTTACACTTTCTTTTATTTCACCTATAACAAGTGGAAACTGTTTTGGCTTTACCGCCAAGAATAAAATATCTGCAAAGGCAGCACATTGTGCATTGTCCGTTGTTACCTGAATTGATAGTTCTTTCTCCAATTGTTCCAGCTTTTCTTTTGTTCTCCCGGTTGCCATAATCTGCGCCGAACTCACTAGTCCTGCCTTCAAAATGCCGCGGATAATCGCACCTGCCATATTTCCACTGCCTATGAATCCAATATTTCTATGTTTCACGGAACGTTCCTCCTTTATGGTCGTATTTGTCCATTACCAAAAATAATGTATTTTGTTGTTGTCAATGCCTTTAATCCCATCGGTCCTCTTGCGTGCAGTTTTTGTGTGCTGATACCGATTTCTGCTCCCAGACCAAACTGCTCCCCATCCGTAAAACGGGTAGAAGCATTTACATATACTGCGGCTGCATCTATTTCTCTTTGGAAACGAAGGGCAGCATCATAATTCTGTGTAATAATCGCTTCGGAATGTCCTGTATTATATTGATTAATATGTGCTATTGCCTGTTCTATACTATCCACTATCTTTACAGAAATAATAGCATCCAGATATTCACAGCCCCAGTCTTCCTCTGTTGCCGGTATAATAGAGGTTTCCGGCATGCCGGCACCTGCACAAATCTTTCGTGTTGCTTCATCACCGCGGATTTCTACATGTTTTGATAACAGACGTTTTACAATTTCCGGAAGTACCTGCTTTGCAATCTCTTCATGAATTACTAGGGATTCACAGGTATTACAGGTTCCCAGTCGCTGTGTCTTGGCATTATCTATAATATCCACCGCCATGGCAATATCCGCTGTTTTATCCACATAAATATGACAATTTCCGGTTCCTGTTTCAATCACAGGGACGGTACTGTTTTCCACTACTGTTCGAATCAAGCCTGCTCCACCACGTGGAATCAGCACATCCACATACTGGTTCAAACGCATAAATTCACGGGCTGTTTCATGGCTTACATCTGTAAGCAGTTGAATCGCATGTTCCGGTAAACCAATGGTCTTTAGCGCCCTTTGAAGCACTGTTGCAATCGCAAGGTTGGAAGAAAGTGCATCACTTCCGCCACGCAAGATTACTGCATTTCCCGCTTTAAAGCAAAGCGCAAAGGCATCCGCTGTTACATTTGGTCTGGATTCATAAATAATACCGATAACTCCAAGCGGAACTCGCATTTGTCCAATCTGCAAGCCATTTGGTCTTGTTTTCATATCTGTAATCTCTCCCACCGGGTCCGGTAAACCAGCAACCTGTCTGAGTCCATCTGCCATTCCTTCGATTCGCTCCTCCGTCAGTGCCAGACGGTCAATCAAAGATTCTTTGATTCCTTTTTGTCTTGCTCTGTCAATATCTTCTCTGTTTGCCGCTAAAATATTATCGCTCTCAGCCAGTAGCAGGCTGGCTGCTGCTAAAAGCCCCTGATTTCGTTCCTTAATTCCAATGCAATTTAATTCTCTTGCTGCCTGTTTTGCCTGTTGTCCCAATTTTTCTAAATATTCCATGCTTTCCCTCCATTTTTTATTTTTCTTACCTGATTTTCATCGTATCGTACCTGCTCCAGACACAACCCTTGTGCCGGTGCCAAAAAGCCTGCTGCCTTGCGGTCTTTCATTTCTAATATTTTACAGACTTCCTCCGGTTCTCTCTTTCCCAATCCAACTTCTATCAATGTTCCCGTCATAATACGCACCATATGATAAAGGAAACCATTTCCCCGGTAAATAATTCGCACTTCATCCATATGCTTTTCTACCGTGATTTCAGATATAGTCCGCACTGTTGACTTTTTCATATGTTTGTTCGCACAAAAGCTTTT
>JAILPF010000479.1 GCA_024699575.1 Acetatifactor sp.
GTTATAAGATAGTTTGTTTATCATCAGCCATTTTACTGTGTGGAATAGTAAATATGTGCCGTCTCACTTTTTTCAACAAGGACTGCGCTTTGATTAAATTCTTCAATCAATTCATCAAGCAACTCTCTCAGCTTCGGCTCCGAAATATCATATAGAATATACACAATTGTATTCTCATGTCCCATGCTCCCATCATCGTTAATCCAGCCGCCCTTCGCGCTGAGCTGAGTATAACCTCCTGCATGCTTTGCACAGATTTGATTCGCTTTATCAAGAGCATCCTCAGTGCTGATGAGCTGCTCATAGGTATCCTTATCATTCAGTCCAAGATACAGAGTATACTTTTCTCCCGCCTCCGGCTCCTGCCCCAAAATAGAGAGCGTACTGCCTTGTCCGCAAGCAGAAAGTGTAAATAGCATAACTGCTGTTAAAACAATTGACAAAAATCTTGATTTCATAATCCTTCCCTCCATGCAAGACGATTTCGAATCAATTTCTGATTCATTCCTGTAATCTCTCCCAAAATCAGTCTAGCACTTCTGAATGCAGTATCTCCGGACGTGATGGGACATACGATTACCCCTACAATCGCCAAAAATCCTCCAACCTGTCCAAGCAATCCAGTAGCGATATCATATACCACACCGCCTGCGGCCCAAATCAACGCAATAACTGATTCAGCCAACATGGCTCCATAAAAAACTTTTCTCCCATCTAACTCCGATGAAAGACATTTTGAAACCATAGGAGATTGCGTGGCATGAAAACCTGATATGGCCCCGCACGCTACTGTAACAAACATATACGGCCAAACAGGAAGTCCCTCCGGGTGCAGATTTTCCAAAAAGTCACTTCAAACCGAACAGGGATAAATCTTGCAATCAATGCAGCCGGGCTGGTAACAAATACTGTTCCGGTAAGTATGAGCAGAACCACAGAAAAGATACGCATTCCCCATTTCACAGCATTCCCCACGTAAATACCGGATAATTCAGCTATAGATTTGCCATCATTTCTCTCCGAAATCATACCAATCATATAGTCTTGCACCGCGCCGCCAAGAATAGAACCAAATATAATCCACCAAAAAACAACGGGACCGAAACAGGCGCCCATAAGGGTTCCTAATATCGGCCCCGTTCCGGCAATATTTAGTAACTGTATCAGAAATGCCTTCCATATTTTGAAAGGCACAAAGTCTACTTAATCATTTATTCTATAAGCCGGAGTTGTTCGCTCATCTGGAGAAAAAATTCTTTCAACAAGTCGTCCATATGTAAAATATCCAACAAGTAATACACCTAAAGAGAGGATTAACGATATCGTCCTGACGCCCCCTGTCTGCATTCAATACATGTCGAACATATTATCAAAAATCAATTCTGCAATTCCGTATAATATGAATATATTTTACATTATTTTTGTTGATTTTTCAAATCAATTCGTGCTTTTCGCTGTTTTCTGTCAAATTCAATGTAGCACTTTACTGATTTGTTTATCCGTTGCAATAGGATATATCTCATGCATATGCGCGACAATTCTCTGCCAGGATGCTTTTGGCTCTTCCTTGTAGGCAGATGTCACTGCTTCGTATCCCCACAAGTGTTCCGGTGTCGTATATGCAGCAACATTCCATCCATACTCCTGTCCTTTTTTATTCTTTCTTTTTCTAAAATCGCAGTTGCACAGATACATCTGCATCATAAGTGTGGTAATTGCTCCATCAAAGCCTTTCTCCCCATCTTTTCCAAAGCCTGCCAGCTCTTTCAATTGATTGGAAAGGATCTCCGAATCTTCCTTTTCATTCAGGAAGTTCAACATAATTTTCTTATGCTTCATAGGAGCTTTTCCATCCTCATAGAGCGCATCAAAATCATACCCGTCCCGCCTGTAATTGGCAAAGATCGGCAACCATTCTACTGATATAAACCCCGCCTTTTTGTCAAAAAATTTACCATACGCCACTTTACCGCTCCTGGCAATGATTTCTCTCCAAATCCACGGATCCACTTTCGGGTCATCACACCACCAATGTCCGGGAACTGTGCGCTCTTCCAGAGAAAAACCGGGTATTTCATTTCTGAAAAGCGGAAGGAAACCAACTTCATTAATGTACGCAATTGCCTCATCCGCCGTATGGATACACTCCGGGTCATCCCAATTCACGCCATACATAATCCATGTGCCATTCTCATTTCCCATAATACTTCTATCCTCTTAATACTGCACCTCAGTACCAAGTGTTGCTTCCAAAAGCTCCGGATTTTCCACAAGTTTCTTAAACAGTTTCAGTGAACGTCCGTAATAAAAACCATCTGCAATTCTTTCGTCAATGATAAACGACAGGTCAATCTCACGCTTCATAGTCATATTGCCCTGTGCATCAAAATGTGGCTGGTTCTTTTTACCACCCAGAATAATAAAGATGGAATTGGTTCCCCAGTTCGTCAGATGATGATAACCGATATCCATCCCCACTGACCCCAGATTGGAAAGGACTACTGAACAATAAAACGGATCAGTTGCTATAACTGACTGTGGCATCCACCCATGCCTGTCTAAGAAACGTGCAATTGCACCAATGAGATGTTTCCCCGGCAAGCGGCTTATCAGCTTCACCGCTTCCATAGACTGGTCATCCTGGACCTTGCACAGTTCAATCTGATCCCTTACTTTTTTACTGATACTGCCGAGATTATCCGTATCTTCGGCTACAATCTGTGCAAGCGCCTCCTCCCCGTCATCCCGGAAATCTTTCTTTACCAGAAAGGCTGCTGTAATACAATTACGCTGATAAACCGTTTCATTCGCAATAAATCGATTCAAATACGGTCTGTGCTTTATTGTTTTTAACATCGCAGCAATCACCAAATCAAAAATAGAAAGCCTTACATCCGAATGCGTTTTGTTAAACTCTCGGATATAGTTTTCTGTTTTTGAAATGTCCAAAGCCATCGTTATATATCCTTCATTATCACATCTGTTGGGATACATTAATGGCATGATTTGATGCATAGCATCCAGGTCTCTCAATTTCACGCCATCCTTACGATCTCCC
>JAILPF010000480.1 GCA_024699575.1 Acetatifactor sp.
CATCCCAATATGGTGGTAAAAATACCCATGACAGTGGAAGGATTGAAAGCGGTTAAGGTGTTGGCAAAAGAGGGAATCAAGACGAATGTTACATTGATTTTTTCCGCCAATCAGGCGCTTTTGGCTGCAGAGGCAGGCGCAACGTATGTATCTCCGTTCCTGGGGCGCCTGGATGATATCAGCACACCGGGGATTGACTTGATTCGTACGATTTCAGAGATTTTTCAAATCTATGACTATAAGACACAGATTATTGCAGCATCTGTGCGCAACCCGATTCATGTTACCGATTGCGCATTGGCCGGCGCAGATATTGCGACCGTACCGTATAGTGTGATTGAGAATATGACAAAGCATCCGCTTACGGAACAGGGAATCCGGAAATTCCAGGCAGACTATAAAGCAGTATTTGGTGAGTAAATTTAGAGGTGGAGATATATGCGCAATAGAAATGCAGGACTCATAGAGCAGGGAAAAGCGATTTTGGGAATTGAACTTGGTTCTACGAGAATCAAAGCAGTGCTGATTGATGAACAACACAACCCCATTGCAAGCGGTTCTCATACATGGGAAAACCAGCTGATTGATGGAGTATGGACCTATTCTCTGGGTGCAGTCTGGGAAGGAATTCAGGATTGCTATTCACAGCTTGTCACGGATGTGGCAGAAAAATATTCTGTGGAAATTAAGAAGCTTGCTGCCATCGGTGTTTCAGGTATGATGCACGGGTACCTGGCATTTGATAAAAATGAGGAACTATTGGTTCCGTTTCGTACCTGGAGAAACACAATCACAGAGCAGGCTGCAGGAAAACTCAGTAAGGTGTTTGATTTTAATATTCCTCAAAGATGGAGTATTGCTCATTTATATCAGGCAATTTTAAACCGGGAGGAGCATGTGGACAGGCTGGATTATCTGACCACTCTGGCAGGATATATTCATTGGAAACTGACCGGGGAGAGAGTACTCGGAATCGGTGAGGCATCCGGGATGTTTCCCATCGATTCTGTGACGAAAGACTATGATGCGGTGCGGATGGAACAGTTTGAAGCTCTTCCAGAGGTAAAAAAATATGAGTGGAAGCTGTCTCAAATATTGCCCAGGGTTCTGGTGGCAGGAGACAGTGCGGGAACCTTGTCTGCAGAGGGAGCAAAGCTTTTGGATGTCAGCGGCAGGCTGGAAGCAGGAATCCCTCTGGCACCTGCAGAGGGAGATGCCGGAACCGGCATGGTTGCGACCAATTCAGTGGCAGTGCGGACAGGCAATGTATCAGCGGGGACTTCCGTATTTGCTATGGTTGTGTTGGAAAAACCGTTAAAAGCGGTTCATGAGGAACTGGACTTAGTGACTACCCCTGCCGGGGATGCGGTCGCCATGGTGCATTGCAATAACTGTACCTCTGATCTCAACGCCTGGGTTGGACTTTTCCGGGAGTTCGGAGAACTGTTTGACATCGAGATACCCACCGATGAACTATATGGTAAATTGTATGAAAACGCCATGAAAGGGGCAACGGATTGTGGAGGAATGGCAGCGTTTAACTGCTTGTCCGGCGAACCGGTTATCGGCTTGGCGCAGGGAAGACCTCTTTTTGTGCGCAGACCGGATGCCAAAATGAATCTGGCTAATTTTATTCGTACCCATCTGTATGCATCACTGGCTTCCTTGAAAATTGGCTGTGATATTCTGTTTCAGGAGGAACAGGTGCGGGTAGATACTATTTATGGGCATGGCGGGTTGTTTAAAACCAAGGGCGTAGGACAGAGCATTCTGGCAGCAGCATTGAATGCCCCGGTGGCAGTGATGGAAACCGCCGGTGAAGGCGGACCTTGGGGAATGGCAATTCTTGCTTCATACATGGTACATAAAAGTGAGCAAGAAACTCTTGTACAGTTTTTGCAGGATAAAGTGTTTGGTAACAATCAGGGAGTAACCATGCAGCCACATCCGAAGGATGTAAAAGGATTTGCTCAATATATTAACACATATAAAGCACTGATATCTGCAGAACAGGCTGCAATTGATGCGATGCATGTAGAATAGGAAAGGGAGAACAGAAAGATGCTGGAAGAACTGAAAAAACAGGTATACGAAGCAAATATGGAACTCCCGAGAAGAGGTCTTGTCACATATACCTGGGGAAATGTAAGCGGTATTGACCGCGAAACAGGGTATGTGGTAATCAAGCCGAGCGGTGTGGAGTATGATGCACTTTCCCCGGATGATATGACTGTTGTGGATTTCGATGGAAGAATTGTCGAAGGACGATACAAACCATCTTCTGATACGGCGACACATCTGGAACTTTACCGAAAGTATCTTGAAATTGGAGGTGTTGTGCACACACATTCTCCGGAAGCTGTAGCGTGGGCACAGGCCGGGAGGGATATACCACTTTACGGTACCACTCATGCGGATTATTTTCTTGGTCCGATTCCCTGTGCCAGAAATCTGACGGATGAGGAGATTACAGCAGCCTATGAAAAAAATACGGGTATAGTGATTATCGAGACCTTTGAGAGCAGGGGAATCAACCCTGTTTTCACCCCTGCTGTGCTCTGCAAAAATCATGGCCCTTTTACATGGGGGAAGGACGCCAAAGAGGCAGTGCACAATGCGGTTGTGCTGGAGGAAGTTGCAAAGATGGCACGTATGACAGAGACCATCGATTGCCACGTCAAAGAGGCTCCGGACAATATCAAGGAGAAGCATTTTTACCGTAAGCATGGTGCGGATGCCTATTATGGACAGTAGAAAGCATGATAAAGAAAGAAGGATAACATTGATGGAACTTAGGACAGCGTCATCCCCCAGGGATGTAAAACATTATACAACCGAGAGACTCAGAGAGGAGTTTTTGATTCAGAATCTGTTTGTTCCCGGGAAAATGAAGCTGGTGTACAGCCATATTGACAGAATTATTACAGGAGCTGTTGTTCCGTTAGCACCTATTGCGCTTACTGCAGGAGAGGAACTGAGAGCGGACTATTTCTGCCAGAGAAGAGAGCTTGGCGTCATCAATATCGGCGGAGCAGGAACCATTACAGTGGATGGCAAGGTGAACCATATCGGCTTCAAGGAAGCCATGTATATCGGTATGGGGAGCAAGGAGATTACTTTTGACAGTGATGACAAGAATCACCCTGCTAAATTTTATTTAAATTCCGCACCGGCACATAAAACATATCCGACAGTGATTATTAAACCGAATGGCACTCCTGAAGAGGGTGTTGTGATTGTAAAGGATGAAAACAAGGTGGAACTCGGCTCTCTTGAGGATGCAAACCACAGAGTAATCTGCAAATATATTCTTCCGGGACAGGTGGAGAGCTGTCAGCTGGTAATGGGAATGACCAAGCTGGAACCGGGTAGCGTATGGAATACCATGCCCTGTCATACTCATGACAGACGTATGGAGGTTTATCTGTATTTTGAGATGCCGGAGGATGCCTTTGTAATGCATTACATGGGTGAACCCAATGAAACCAGACATATTGTGATGAGAAATGAGGAGGCGGTCATTTCACCCAGCTGGTCCATTCATTCCGGCTGCGGCAGCAGAGCCTATACATTCATCTGGGGAATGGTGGGAGAAAATCAGGATTTCGACGATATGGATGGCGTCGCAATGAAGGATTTAATGTAATAAGATGTGAAAAACAGGGAACGTCGCATTGTGAGACGCTCCCTGTTTTTTGTGCACTTTTTGATATGTGTTTATAACAATTCCTGGTATCCCGGTACATACAGGTGACGGGGAATACCGTCTACCATGATGGGGGACACATCGCCCTGAATCAAAGGCTTTACATATGTAATGAACTCATTGGTTACATAGGTGCCGTCTTTTGTAATCCACTCTCTTGGAACCAGGCGTTCGTCGTTTGCAATTTTATGAACATCTTTTACTTCAGTTCCGGACTGATAAGGGTCATCGGAGAGACGCTGGATAACAACCATTTTACCGGTGTCACCTTCATCAGCTGCCTTCATGGCAGCACCGCCTACCTCGTATGCCTCAAGGATATCTACACGGGAGGAACAGTGGCTGGCAGCACGCTGTAAGGTCGAAAGCTCGATAGCACGGGTTTTGCATCCGATTTCTTTGGAGAGAATGTCACACAGATACCTTGCAGTTCCGGTAAGCTGTTTGTGACCGAACGCATCCACATATTCTGTGCTGTTACCCATTTCGCTGATGTAGGTTCCGTCTTTGGTATGGATACCTTCAGAGACAGCGATTACAATGGAACGCTTTTTCTTTAACATCTCCTTGCAACTCTTCACAAATTTTTCAACGTCAAAATCCAGTTCGGGAAGATAGATTGCATCGGGTCCATCGCAGTCTTCACCTTTGGAGAGGGCGGCAGCGCCGGTAAGCCATCCGGCATTTCTACCCATGATTTCCACAATCATAACCTGACCTTTTGCGGTCTCCAGACTCCATCCGTCACGGATAATCTCTTTTACGGAAGTACCGATGTACTTGGCTGCGGAGCCGTAGCCGGGAGTATGGTCTGTCAGGGCTAAGTCGTTATCAATGGTTTTGGGGCAACCGACAAAACGGATTTCGGAGCCGCTGATAATGGCGTAATCAGACAGTTTTTTGATGGTATCCATGGAATCGTTTCCGCCGATATAGATGAAACAGTCAATTTCGAGCTTGTCGAGGATATCAAATATCTTCTCGTATACTTCTTTGTCATCGCTTATTTTGGGAAGCTTATAGCGACAAGAACCCAGATATGCGGAGGGAGTACGCTTTAAAAGCTCTGCATCCAGACCGGTGCGGATGTGTTCGGATAAATCGATATAGCGACCTTCCAATAGACCTTGAACACCGTGAATCATGCCATACACTTTTTTGTAGCCCCTGTCCTTGGCTGTTCGGAAAACACCTGCGAGAGAGGAGTTAATTGCTGCAGTGGGTCCTCCGGACTGTCCGACGATTACATTGCGTTTTGCACTTTTGCTCATAATTTGCCCCTTTCCAGTAAGTTTATTAAAATGCTAGTTCAATTATAGCATAAATTACTGAAAAAGAAAGAAAAAACACTTTAATTTCTGGCAAAAATAGTTTATCTTTAAAGTATGGAAGGGAGGGGTATCATGAAAGATTTTGACACAACTACAGACCAACTGATAGAATCAAGGGAAAAGCAGCTTCATTGTCTGAAAGAAGAAGTGGAAATGGCGGACGCAGTAATTATTGGCGCGGGTGCCGGGCTTTCTACTTCAGCCGGGTTCGCATATACAGGAGAGAGATTTCGGAGATACTTTGGCGATTTTTCGGTAAAATATGATTTTCATGATATGTACTCGGGTGGGTTTTATCCATACACAACATTGGAGGAAAAGTGGGCATACTGGAGCAGGTATGTCTATATTAACCGATATATGAAGGCTTCGAATCCGGTATATGAGAAGCTGTATCAATTGATTGACGGGCGAGGAGCAGGGGAAACCTCAGCTTCTCCGAGAAAACATTATTTTGTATTGACAACCAATGTAGACCATCAATTTCAAAAGGCCGGGTTCAAAAAGCGACGCATTTTTTACACGCAGGGGGATTATGGCCTCTGGCAGTGTAGCAAACCCTGTCACAAGCGTACTTATGACAACAAAGAGCGAATTGTGAAGATGGTTCTGGCGCAAGGATTTCAAATCGGTGCAGACGGTGAGTTGATTGCGCCACGCACGATCAGTGGAGAGACAGACTATGACAGATTATCGATGTTCATCCCAACTGATTTAATTCCGTATTGTCCGGTCTGTGGGGAACCAATGAGCATGAATTTGCGGGCCGATGATACCTTTGTGGAAGATGCAGGATGGAATAAGGCTGCGGATTGCTATGCGGATTTTATGCATAGATATGAGGATTCACGCGTCCTTTATCTGGAACTTGGGGTGGGGGGAAACACCCCCGGAATTATAAAATATCCTTTCTGGCAGAGGGTGGCGGCCAATGAAAAGGCGGTTTATACATGCATTAATTATGGGGCGGCATTTTGCCCCAAAGAAATTGAGGCGCGATCAATCTGTATCGATGGGGATATCGGAGAGGTACTGGAGCGGTTATTGTAATCGGAGGCAAACATGATTCTTAATACAGGGCAACGGACGGATATACCGGCATATTACAGTGAATGGTTCATCAATCGTATACGGGAAGGGTATGTGTTGGTACGAAATCCGTATTATCCGGGATTGGTGACAAAATATCGTCTGGACCCGAATCTTGTGGATGTGCTTGTGTTTTGTACGAAAAATCCGCAACCCATGCTTGAACATATGGAAGAACTGAAGAAGTTTCGTCAGTTTTGGCATGTTACCATCACACCATATGGAAAGGATATTGAACCAAACGTGCCGGATAAAAGCAAAGTGCTGGAAAGCTTCAAATGTTTATCGGAAATTGTCGGTAAACGCGCGGTCGGCTGGAGATATGATCCTATTTTTATCAGTGAGAAATATTCTCTGGAGTTTCATAAGGATGCCTTTGAAAGAATGGCAGAAAGCCTATCCGGTTATACAGATCAGGTGATTATAAGTTTCATAGATCTTTATCAGAAAACAAAGCGAAATTTTCCCCAGGCAAAAGAGGTTATGCAGAAACACCGCTTGGAATTGGGAGCATTTATTGCTGAATGTGGGAAAAAATATAATATGACAATTCGAACCTGCTTGGAAGGTGAGGAACTGGCTGTGTACGGAGTGGATGTGTCAGGATGTATGACCAAACAGGTGTTGGAGAGTGCAATAGGCATGGAGCTTGCACTTCCCAAGAAAAAAGGACCGAGAGAAGGATGTAATTGTGTTCTGGGAAATGACATTGGTATGTACAATACCTGTGGGCATTTTTGCAAATATTGTTATGCCAATTATGATGAGAAAGTTGTGGTGGAAAACAGAAAACGTCATATTCCCACTTCACCTCTTTTGGTTGGAGACTTGCTGGAGGGTGATGAGGTGGTGGCTGCAAAACAGGAATCCTTCCTTACAGGACAGCTTACCTTGTTCTAAGCGCTATTCAGACGAAAAAATATTCTACAATCAGTACGATGATGCAACATGCCAGTGAGACCTGAAACAATCCGGCGCCGAACCATGCGGTAATTACTCCCACGATTAAAGCGAGCAAACCTGCCCATGGATTTTGAGTGGCTTGTACAATTGCCGGAAAAGTCATGACAGCAAGGGTAACATAGGGAACATAGTATAAAAAAGATTGTAAAAAGCGGTTTTTAATCTGTTTCCGAATCAAAGTGAGCGGAAGAACTCTTATGGCAAAGGTTACGCCGGCCATAATGAATAAGTAGATTGCGATGGAATGGGTCATTTGGATTCCTCCTCATCAGTAGATTGTGGTATTGGAAACAGAAATGCGGCTCCGGCAGAAATCAGCAGGGTAAGGATAATGGTTCTTGTCCCCTGTGACAGCGCGGAGATATAGGGTAAACAGGAGGCAGCGAGACTTGCGGCAAAGCTGATACTTACAACCCCTGCAATGATTTTATTTTTTCTCGATGGTGGGATAATAATTGCCAGAAACATTCCATACAAGGCAACGCTGAGCGCGCTGACCAGCCTATCGGGAAGAAGATTGCCGGCGATATTACCGAGAGCTGTGCCAATTCCCCAGGCAGGACCGGCCACGAGAACGGCTCCGTATGTATAATATGGGTCTAAAAAGCCCGGTCGGGATATGGCGATGCCGAATAATTCATCGGTGAGATAGAATCCCATGAGCAGACGATGCAATAGGGGGAATCCCGGGCGTAGACGCTGACTCATTGCGCAACTCATCAGAAGATATCTCAGATTGGCTACTATGGTAATGATAGCGATTTCAAGATAGGTTGCGTTGGCAGCAATGGTTGTGAAACCGGCATATTCTCCTGCGGATGCATTACACAGCATACTTGCGAGAAAGCTTTGAAAAGGAGTCAAGCCGGCATTACGTGCGGCGATACCAAGTGAAAAGGAAACCGCAAAGTATCCGAGACCGATAGGAATACCGGCTCGAATACCGTTTTTTAAGGCTTGTAGTATATTTTCGGATGTTCTATGGGCTTTTTTGTGTTCATTCATCTTGCTGATCCGTCCGTTTCACATTTTTTCAAATTTATATTATATCCCTTATTTGACGAATAGTAAAACAAATCTTGAATAATTTGTTTTCAGATTTTTGTGCTGCGAGCTGTGTTGGAAAGTGACATGTTCAATGACTGTTTTATGGGGGAAAGATGAGGGGAAGAGGAGAGAAAAAGATAACATGCAACCAAATAGGTAGATTTTGGAAAATAGGTTGTCTTTTTGGACTTGTTAATAGTGCCCGGTGCAACCTAAAAGAGATAACATAAAAATAGGTTGCATTTTATGGGCATTTAGGGTGAATTTATGCAACCGATTGATTTCGAGTAAGCCAATCGGTTGCATAGTACTCAGTTTATCTACTTGTTACATGATCATACCAGCTCATTTTCAAATACTTCCCATAGTGATAGCTTATCCAGGAGCCACCGGACCAATCATTTGCCTGTAGAGGTCTGGAGAGCCAGTCTAAAAGATTTTTCAACACTCCGGGAATCTCATAATTATACTCAGGAGTGAAAAACCAGATTCCGTCGGCAGAGTT
>JAILPF010000483.1 GCA_024699575.1 Acetatifactor sp.
AAAAGGATGCTTTTAAAATCATCACCTGCTTAAACGGTACACATTTTAACACTTCTTCTTTGAGGAGCTGCTGCTGTTTATATGATAATCCCGCGTGGGTAATCATGATGATATCTGAATTAATTCTGCTCGGGAACCGCAAATGGAAGTGAATGAAACGCTTCCATGCCCACTCGAGGTTACCGACCCGCGCACCTTTCATCTGAAGTCTGCTGTCTTTTACCGCTACAATGGGATGTGCATGAAACATCTTGCATACCTCACCCGCAAATTTATTGGAAAAGCCTCGCTGGTAAAAAATATTAACCGTCGGCAGAATAAACAATGCCTGAAGCTTCTTTTTCAATGCTTCGACTGCCTTATAGACCTCCTCTATCCGATAGCCTTCCTTTGCCAGTTGTGCAGCCTGCATAGCCAGCATTGCTTCTCCCACAGAAATCTGACCGGAATCTACCACATGCACATGATCAAACCCCTGTGCCGCCTGCATAGCTGTCTGATAGGTCTTTCCGCAATGCTCCGCCATAGAGATGTGCATAACAAAGTCAGCCTGCGTTAAAGCCTCCGCAAAAAATTCTTCAAATTCCTCCACGGTAGCACTGACAGCATATGCCTCACTGGTATCCACTGTCATATATCTGCTTAAACTATCGGAGTCAATTTCCTTTGCCTCAGCGAAACGTCCGTTACCGGTCTTGATATACAATGACATCATTCTAATGTCATACTTATTCAGTATGTCCTCCGGAAGGTCACTGGCACTATCCGTCGAAATCATCAGTTTCTTCAGATTTCTTCTGCCAGGCAGTACATCCACCGTTTTCTCTTCCGCTGTTTCTGTCTCCGGTTCAGAACGATATTCGATAATATCATCCGGAAGAAATTTAACAATCTCTTCCTCCAGCTGTTTTCCGGTAACCGGTTTCTCCAGGTAGCCATCGAAACGATACTCTTCATACAGCCATCTCGCATCCTCCAATGCATTGGCTGTCAGAACGATTACCGAAGATTCCCTGCACAGTCCATTTGTCTGCTTTCGCAGCTCTTGAAGTGTTTCAGCACCATTCAATCCCGTCATCATGTAATCCATTAAAATCACATGATAATACTTCTCCTTGGTCATCTCCAGACATTCTTCACCACTTCCGGCAACATCAATCTGCATATTGGTTGCTTCGAGCAGTTTTGTCTCCACCATGGTGTTCATTCGGTTGTCATCCACAATCAGGATTCGCGCTTCCGGCGCCTCAAAGCTCTGATGATACTCATATTTTGCGTATTGTCTGCTTCCCTTTAGGAAGTCCACTTTTCCAATAGGCGTATGATTGGTAATCTCCTGTTCCAGTTTCACTGTAAAAGTGGACCCCTTGGTATAGATACTGTCTACAGATAGTTCTCCGCGCATCAAGTCAACCAGCTGCTTCGTGATAGCCAGTCCCAATCCGCTTCCTTCAATCTGTTTGTTTTTCTGGGGATCTACTCGCTTGAATGAATCGTACAAAAATTGTAAATCTTCCTTCTTGATGCCGACCCCTGTGTCTGCAACCGATATTCGTACCGTACACTTATTTGCTTCCACATGATCTGCTCTCACGGATAATGTAACTGAGCCACTGGGGGTATATTTCACAGCATTGGTCAACAAATTCAATACCACTTGTTTGATTCGTTTCTCATCTCCCCGCATTCCGGAGGGCAGGTTTCTATCCACATCCACTAAAAGCTGTAGTTTTTTCGCTTTCGTCTGTACCTGAATAACATCCACCAGGTCCCCAAAAAGCTCCTTGGAATTATATTCTGTGGGTACAATCTCCATCTTATTCATTTCCATCTGAGTGACATCAAGAACATCATTAATCAGGCTGAGTAGCATTTTGCTGGCAACCTGAATGTCACTGGCATATTCCATCACTTCTTCCTGCGGTTTACTCCGAAGAATCATCTCATTCAAACCGATAATGGTATTAATCGGTGTTCTGATTTCGTGACTCATACTGGCAAAGAAAGCATTCTGCGCATTATTTGCTTTCTGCAATTCCTCTTTTTGGAAAAGCGTAATTGCTCGTTCCTGTTCAAATAGTATAATCTGGAAACGTATCATTGCACCGATTCCGATTCCGATGGCTAACACGGTAAATAGGGAATCCAAAAAAATGCTCTTCGGGTCTTGTAGTTTGCGCACCAGACTTTCATCCATGTATGCAAAATAGTACAAAGACAGACATGAAGCAAAGCAAAGCAGTAGAAAAAATCTCAGCTTTCTTCCGTAAAACATGATGAAGGAGTAGATAAATCCTACTGCAAGCCACATTGCGGCTCCACCTTCAATCCCGCCACTGTAGAGAAACATCGTGGGGAATACCATGCAGATGCAGATTACTCCCAGAAGGACAGCTGCCACATCCACCTTCTTAAATCGAATGATTATCACCAGATCTAAAATAATAACAGCAAGCAGAATTATCAGAGGAAGCAATGTCCAGTCCAAACTAACCAGCACAATTTCCTCGATAATTCCCAGAATTGACATGAATCCTCCCACAATAAGTACCATACGCAGAAGTCTCTCACGCAACTCCATCTCATTTCCGAAAACAAACTGATATAGTTTTTTCATGACTGAATCTCATCTCCCCTCGCACCCAATTTTTTAAATGTCTCCAGCGCAGAAAAATAATCCGACATCTCTATCTTCCGCCTGATTTCAGACACTTTAAGTGCAACCTTTTCCCCAAGAGGCTGAGAACCTTCTATTTCATCCAAGACCTCAAGCATCCTCTGTTTATTCAACTCATATGCTGCATTCTCCAACCGTTCTTCCCACTGTTGCAGCAGCACAGGATCCAGAGCTTTCACATCTTTCTCAGAGTGTTCTGTCGTATTCTCTTCTTGCCTTCCTGTTTCCTTGTTTAAAGCAGACTTAAGTACTCCCATTACACGTTTAAATTCTTCTTTCAGCGCCTGATGATTTTCTCTAATATAGCTCACATCGCCATGTTTTCCAGCAAATTCCAGCTTTTTTGCCATCTCCGACAACTCAATGGCCCCGATGCTGAGCATGGAGCTTTTAATCGCATGAACAAATATGGTATAGTCCTTCCAATTCTCCTCATCAAAGGTATCACACAACTGTTTCAGACGTGCCTCTCCATCCATCTCATACATCTGCAAAATATCCAGATACTTCTCCTCACCACCACAATATAGCAGACCTTTTTTTACATCAATCATACCTTTCAGTAATATCTGAATTAATCCGTTATCCTCGTCCTGTTTCTCTTGTACAAAATCCTCCTGTCCTTTTTCAAAGATCATCTTTTCATCAGACAGATTACGCCTTAACACCCTTCGCAAAACAGACGGTTCCACAGGTTTCTCCACATAATCCGAGAACCCTTCTTTCATAAACATCTCTCTGCTGCCCGCAATCGCATTGGCTGTCAGGACAACAATAGGGACTGTCTGAAAATATGTCCTTGTTTTCGAACGTATCTGATGAAGCGTCTCCACTCCGTCCATCTCCGGCAGCATATGATCCATAAAAAGGACAGGAGGATTTTGTACAAGAGAAACAGGACGA
>JAILPF010000502.1 GCA_024699575.1 Acetatifactor sp.
ACCCCTAACCCCTCATGAGTGAGGGGCAGGGGAGTTGATGTGTCGAAGACACTTTTTTATTTATGTGCACCGCTAAACGCACATTTCTACTTTCGGTAGTTTACTTATGGATTTCTGTAATTCCTCATCGGTTGGAATATAATCGCGCATATCGCCGTCATTGTATTTTGCGTAGGCAAACATATCAAAGTAACCGGTTCCGGTCAGGCCGAATACGATATTTTTCGCTTCACCGGTTTCCTTGCACTTGAGTGCCTCGTCGATGGCAACACGGATTGCATGACTGGATTCCGGAGCGGGAAGAATACCTTCCACTCTGGCAAACATTTCAGCAGCTTCAAACACACTGGTCTGTTCAACGGAAGTTGCACGCAGTAGCTTCTGGTCATAGAGCTCAGAGACAACACTGCTCATGCCGTGATAGCGCAGACCGCCGGCATGATTGGCTGAGGGCATGAATCCGCTTCCAAGAGTATACATTTTGGCGAGAGGACATACCTTTCCGGTATCGCAGTAATCATAAGCATAGACACCTCTGGTCAGGCTGGGACAGCTTGCAGGCTCAACTGCAATAATGTCGTAGCAGGCTTCGCCTCGCAACATTTCTCCTGCGAAAGGAGAAATCAAACCACCTAAGTTGGAACCGCCCCCTGCACAACCGATGATAGTGTCTGCCTTAATTCCATACTTGTCCAGCGCAGCTTTTGTCTCAAGACCAATAACGGATTGATGAAGCAATACCTGGGAAAGTACAGAACCCAGAACGTAACGATATCCGTCCTGAGACATAGCAGCTTCCACTGCCTCAGAGATGGCACATCCTAAGCTTCCCAGAGTTCCGGGGAATTCTTCATTAATTTTGCGACCGATTGCAGTATTCATGGATGGCGAAGGAGTAACTGCAGCACCGTAGGTACGCATTACTTCGCGGCGGAAGGGCTTCTGTTCATAGGAAACCTTTACCATATATACCTGACAATCCAGGTCAAAATAAGAGCAGGCCATGGAGAGAGCAGTACCCCACTGTCCGGCACCGGTCTCTGTGGTTACACCCTTCAAGCCTTGTTTTTTCGCATAGTAGGCTTGAGCAATTGCAGAATTAAGCTTGTGACTGCCGGAAGTATTGTTTCCCTCAAATTTATAATAAATGTGGGCAGGTGTGCCAAGCTTCTTTTCCAGAAAATATGCTCGGACCAGAGGAGATGGTCTGTACATCTTATAAAATGATTTGATTTCTTCCGGAATATCAAAATAGGGAGTGGTGTCATCCAGTTCCTGTTTGGCTAATTCTGTACAGAAAACATGAGAAAGTTCATCAACGGTCACCGGCTTTAAGGTCTGAGGATTCAAGATAGGAGCCGGTTTCTTCTTCATATCGGCACGTACATTGTACCATTGTGTCGGCATTTCATTTTCATCAAGATAAATTTTGTAAGGTATTTCACCCATAATACAACCCTCCTGTTTACAATCTATACACATGCGCTAATTGTAACAAAATGCGGAGTTGGTGGCAAGAGAATTTTTTACCACTTTAAAGCAGTGAACAGTCATTGAAAAAATCAGTATTTTTCTGTATAATAGCAACATCGTAATAAAGGAGAAACGAGAACATGATTTGTGAAACAGTGCTGGATGCGGTGGGCAATACTCCCGTCATCCGATTAAATCATATGACAGGGCCAAACGACGCGGAGGTGCTTGTCAAATACGAGGGACTAAATGTGGGCGGTTCCATCAAGACAAGAACTGCACTGCAGATGATTCAGGCAGCAGAGGAAGCAGGGCTTTTGCAACCGGATTCTATTATTGTGGAACCGACCAGTGGTAACCAGGGCATTGGTCTTTCACTTGTAGGAGCGGTAAAGGGGTATCGTGTAATCATTATTATGCCGGATTCTGTCAGTGAAGAGAGAAGACTGTTGATTAAGCAGTATGGAGCAGAGATTATTCTGATTCATGACGACAATAATATCGGGGAATGCATTGAGCGTTGTATCGAAAAGGCAAAGCAGATGAAAGAGGAAGATTCTAAGGTGTTTATGCCGGATCAATTTTCCAACCGAGAAAATATCGTAGCCCATTTAAAAAATACCGGACGGGAAATTTTGAGCCAAGTGGAGGGCAAGATTGACGGCTATTGCTCGGGCATTGGCACAGGGGGAACGCTATCCGGTGTGGGTCAGGTATTGCAGGAGGCAAATCCTGAAATAATGATTTGGGCTGCAGAACCGGAGCACGCTGCAATCTTGTCAGGAGGCTCCATTGGTTCCCACATGCAGATGGGAATCGGCGATGGACTGATTCCGCCTATTTTAAATCAGGAAATCTATACAAAGGTAGAGATTGTCACAGACGAAGAGGCGATGAATACCACCAGAGAACTTGCAAAAAAAGAGGGAATCTTATGTGGAATTTCCAGCGGAACCAA
>JAILPF010000540.1 GCA_024699575.1 Acetatifactor sp.
GGTTTTTGACAATGCCGGAGCAATAATCGAAAGCAACGATAAACAGACGGCTGCCCAGAGAATCAATATTTATATAGATAACGATGATGTTCAGGAATTCTATAGACATCTGGCAAATGGGACACTTCGAATTGCAAAGAGGGTAAGGTGACTTTATTTTGAAATTGCTGTGCCAAGGCACCGGTTCTCTATGATGCACCTTGACAATTGTATAAAAATACAGCTGGATAATATCATGTTTGCGTGTTATACTACATAAGTTATTCAGCATAAAATGAAAGACAGGAAGAGGGGTAACGAGACGTGAAAAAAATAGTTGTTTGTATTCTACTGGGAACGCTTCTTTTTACTGGATGCGGAAAACAGCAGGCATCTAAAGAAGTAACCGATACGATTGGTTATGAGGAGAACCTTTCCGAGGAATCTGATGCAGAAACCAAGGAAAGCGCAGAATCGGACGAGGAAGAGCAGATTGAGGAAGTCACAATGGACGAGGAGAACACTTCTGAGGATTCCGTTACCAAGGAGAAGGAAAAGGACAAATCCTTGGAAAGTGAAACTACAAAAGAGACTGCAAAAGCAGAAAATCCAAAAGCAGAATCCGGAAAAACCGAAAACTCCAAGTCCGATAATGTTCAGAAGGATAATGCAAAGCCAGACGGTGACAAAAAGTCTTCTGAAAATAAAGACACCGGTAAGAGCGATGCCAAACCTTCAGGAACAAAAAGTCAGGAACCAAAGCCCTCTGATAGTAATACTTCCGGTACGAAAGCTCCCACAAGTGGCGGTTCCAATGCCGGAGATAAGAATACAGGGAATGCAAATAGTGGTTCTTCAAATGGTGGGAATTCAAATAGTGGGGGAAGTGCTACACCGAGTACCCCGGCACCGGAACCTGCTAAGGAAACCCATCAGCATGAGTTTGTGACAAAGACGGTTTCGGAGGCAACCTGTGAATCTGCAAAGAGAGTTCAGAAGGTCTGTGCGACCTGTGGCTATGTGGATTCGGAGTATACCGAGGGGGAAGCGCTGGGACATGATTTCTCCATCGATGCGGGTATCTCAAAACAACCCACTTGTACTTCCTGGGGGGAGCGAGATTCCAAGTGCAGCAGATGTGGTGTGCTAGCGACAACAGGAACAGTTCCACCTTCGGAACATTCCTGGGATGGCGGAAGAGTGCTGGTTGAGGGCAACTGTCAGAGTGAACATATTGAACTGTTTACTTGTACAGTGTGTGGATTTGAAGAGAAAAGGCATGATAACAGGCATGCGAATGACCATGACTGGCAAACAGGTACGTACACTGATTGGAATGAGGAATTGCATGATTTTGTAGATGTGACTGTGACACAATGCCATCGATGTGGTAAGTTGGCGGAATGAAACAATTAAAATAGTAGAGCTCCTGCAGAAATCTGTGGGAGCTCTTGTTGTGTAACAGTCCTTTAATAAACCCCCTGCTATGCAGGGGGACAACAGATGCTTTAGCTTACAGTAAAATACCTCCAGTGCTATAATAACTACGGTTCGCCAACCAAGTTATAAGCAGAGGAGGTAGTCCAAATGGACATGAATAGTCTATCACATACAAAGTGGGAATGTAAGTACCATATTGTATTTGCGCCAAAGTTCAGAAGAAAAGTTGCATATGGTCAGTTAAGACAGGATATAGCAAATATCCTTAGCACATTGTGCAAGAGAAAGGGTGTTGAAATCATAGAAGCAGAAATATGCCCAGACCATGTGCATATGTTGGTGCGTATACCGCCAAGTATCAGTGTGTCAAGTTTCGTGGGATATCTGAAAGGAAAAAGCACACTGATGATTTTCGAAAGGCATGCGAATCTAAAATATAAGTATGGGAATCGACATTTCTGGTGCAGAGGTTATTATGTGGATACTGTAGGAAAAAATGCAAAAAAGATTCAAGAGTATATCCAGAACCAATTAAAAGAGGATTTTGAATACGACCAAATGACACTAAAAGAGTATGTAGACCCGTTCACGGGTGAGCCGGTAAAACAAAGCAAATAAAAAGAGCCCAAGGGGCTCAGCAGAGAAATGATGTTGCGGCTGGCGAACCATTCAGCGAGTCTTCAGACTCAGTGCCGGTAACAGGCCCTTATAGGGCCAGAACAAACCACCGGCTTAGCCGGTGGTTTGTTCTGGCCCTATAAGGGCCTGTTACCGGCACTGAGTCTAAAGACTCGTAGAAAGGTTCGCCAGC
>JAILPF010000561.1 GCA_024699575.1 Acetatifactor sp.
GGCAGTATTGCTGACAGCAATACTGCCGTTTTTTTGTGGAAAGGAAGAAACGGATGAAAGTAAAAACAAAAGATCGATTTTTTGTAATCGGATTTCTAATAATCCCAATTATGCTGCTGGTGCTGTTTTCCTATTATCCACTGGCAAAGCTGATTCAGCTTAGCTTCACGGATTGGAACGGAATGACACCCAGTGTAAAATACATCGGGTTTAAGAATTATAAAGATATTTTTACACAAAAAGAGTTGTTTCAGACTTTTGGAAACAACATGGCTTACGTAATCACAGCAATTCTTCAGCAGTTCGCAGGGCTGTTTTTGGCTGTTCTTCTGAATAGCAATATTAAAATGAAAACAACATTCAGAGCAATTTTGTTTATGCCTTATATTATCAATGGCGTAGCAGTTGCTTTTATGTTCAATTATATGTATGACTACAGCAACTCACCGGTCAACATGGTGCTAAAAGTGCTGGGCATTAACGCAGTCCATTTTATCAGCCCATCCTATATGACCAACTTTGCGCTGTCTTTTATCAGTTTTTGGAAGTATGTTGGGTATACGATGGTTATTTATCTGGCAGCGTTACAGTCTATTCCAAATGAGGTGTATGAAGCGGCCAGAATTGATGGGGCAGGGTTCTTTGGAACGATTCGTTACATTACCTTCCCAAATATCAAGAGTATGCTGAAGGTCTCTTTACTTCTTAGTTTAAACGGTGCATTGCAAGTTTATTTTGAACCCTTCCTGATTACAAAAGGTGGACCCAACGGAAGAACTGCAACCTTTATCAGCAAGTCGTTGGAGCTTGCCTACAGCTACCGTAAATACGGCAAAGCAGCTGCAATGGGTGTAATCTTGTTACTTATCATTATTTTGATTGTTTTGGCGCAGAAAGTATTTTTAAGAGAGGAGAAAGACAAATGAGTAAGATAAGAAAAGTCAAAGACGTACCCCCCTCTCCGTTTATTGTGAATCATAAGGTTGGCAGATTTCTGATGTATCTGATACTCTGCCTCGGTGTAATCGGCGTGTTTGCACCGTTGTTCATCATCGCGAATGTGTCCTTAAAAACCAACGAAGAGTACATGATGAAAGGGGTATATTCCATCCCGGAGAACATTCTGAATATAACAAACTATGTTCGTGCATTTAGTGAAGGAAAGTTTTTGACCGGATTTTTGAATACCGGAATTTTGGTAATGGTGAGTGTTCCACTTGCAATCTTGTTCGGAACTATGGTGGCATACTCTCTTTCCAGATTTGACTTTAAATTGAAGCCGCTGATATATATGGCATTTTTGATTCCTACCTTTATTCCGGGGATGACGGTAACGATTGCAACTTTCCAGATTATCAAGACGCTGGGACTTTACAATTCCATTTTTGCCGGCATCATTCTTTACATCGGAACGGACATCATGCAGATTTATATTTTCCTGCAATTTATCAATCAGGTACCCAAGGCACTGGATGAGAGTGCAAGAATCGACGGGGCAACGCGTATGCAGATTTATTTTCGGATTATTATGCCACAGTTAAAGCCGGCGATTGCCACTACAGTAATTTTGAAACTTCTGGGAATTTATAATGATTTCTTTACGCCGTACATGTATATGCCAAAGATAAAAACGGCAGCGACGGGACTGTACTCATTCTCCGGTGACAAGTTGGCGGAGTGGCCGCTTATGTCGGCAGCAATCATTTTGGTCGCAATTCCGACTATCATTATATATATTTTCCTGCAAAAATATATTATCAGCGGTGTGACAGATGGAGCAGTGAAATAAGAAAGGTGTGTTCAATGATAGGAGGTATCTTATGAAAAAAGGGAAGAAATTTGGTTTCCGCTCCGTGAGGAGAAAACTTTTGGCAGCGTTTGCTGTCATGATTTTACAGCTTCTGATATTGGGCAGTCTGACTTATGGAAAAGCTTCCGAAGTGATTATGGAAAGCTATCGTGATACAGTCTTAAATACAGTATCTGCAAACGGGAAATATTTGGAACTGATTATGAGCAGTATAGAGTCGAGGGCGACGCAGATGGTCAGCAACGAAAATTTGCGCAGATATTACACAGGGGGCTACGAAAAAGGGAGTATTGATGAATATAATGCCTATAACAGTCTTTATAAGGACATGCTTGCAACTGTAGGCGGTGACAAGTTTATTGCAACGATTACGGTAGTGCCGGTGGGCGACAATCCCATTTCCACTGAGAAGAACTTTAAGGATGGAGAACATCTTGGATTCCCTGAGTCAGAGGAAGTGGCAGCTCTGAATGCTAGTGGAGAGAATTTCATTTGGCTCAGAAACCATCCGTATCTTGATGAAACATTGGGAATGTCAGACTCAAATTATGCATCAACGTTGGTGCGATATTTATACAATAAGGGGAATCGTGTAATTGCCTATCTCTTATTGGATGTGAAGATGGAGTCTATTACAGCTATTTTGGATGGAATGGATATAGGTGAAAATGCTATGGCAGAGTTCCTTCTGCCGGATGGCGCCAGGATTAAATCGGTAGAGAATACCCCCACTGATCAGTGGGATATTACGAAAGAGGCGTTTTTCGAGGAAATGAAGACTTCGGAAAAAGTGTGTGGTATTCAAGAATTTACTTACGGTAGTGAAGAATATTTGTGTACATATTACAGAGTTAATCCGAATGGAACATTTTTGATTCATGTATTGGATAAACAGGTGATTGCAAAACAAGCCGGCGGTATCAAGGTTATCATCTGGGGAGTACTGATAGGAACAATCATTTTGGCACTGATGATTGCTACTTACATCTCCGGAGATATCGGTAGCGTCATTGAGCGGATTACGAAGCAGATGACAAAGGTGGCAGAGGGTGATTTGACAGTCACTATCAAGAATAACCGTAAGGATGAATTTGGCAGGCTGATGGAAAGTATTTCAGATATGACTTGCAACATCAGAAAGCTTGTCGGTGAGACTGTGACCGTAGCGGGAAGTGTAAAAAGCTCCGCCTGGAACGTGCAGAGTGCCGCGGAAGGGATTACCAACCGTGCACAGGATATGGGGGAAGCTTTGAGTGAGATGGAAAAAGGCAGTTCCCAGCAAGCCGGCCAAGCCAGCGAATGTCTGGAGGAGATGAGTGTTCTCTCAGAAAAAATAGAGAATGTGAATTCCAACAATCAGGTGATGGGTGAGATTGCAGAGCATACCAGTAATTATGTGGAACAGGGAGTTGAAAAGATTAATTTCCTGAACAATCAGATTCATGATACTGCACAGATTACGAAAGAAATATTGGACCAGATAGAACTCTTGTGCGCTGATACCAAGACAATCGGGCAGATTACGGCATTGATTAATGAGGTGGCAGATCAGACTAATCTTTTGGCACTTAATGCTTCTATTGAGGCAGCCAGGGCAGGAACTTACGGAAGAGGGTTTGCCGTGGTGGCAGAAGAAATCAGAAAGCTGGCAGAACAGTCTGTGGCTGCAGCGGTGGATATCGAGTCAAATATTAAGCAGATTGTGAAACGAAGCAGTCTGATGAGTGAAAAGGCACTGGATGTGGATAAAGTGCTGAATGCCCAGCAACAGTCTGTGGATGAAACTGTGATTTTATTCCGAGGGGTGAAGGATGAACTGGGACATTTTATGGAGCACATGGATTCCATCACGGAGGAAATCACAGAGGTGGAACATGTGAAAAATCATAGCTTAGAGGCTATGGGAAGCATTGCCGCTGTGGTGGAGGAAACCTCTGCGGTGACGACAACCATCAATACAAGTGCCCAAAGTCAGATTGAATTGGTTGGGAATTTGAACAGGGCAATGGGACAGTTACAGGAGAACGCGCAGACGCTTGAAAAGGCAGTGAATCTTTTTGTATTGGAATAAAAGGAAGATTGAAGGAGAAGGTAGGAAATATGAGACGGGTGAGTAAATTAGTGGGGATGGTTTTTGCAGCAGTGCTCGCGGTAACCGGTTTGACCGGTACTTTGAGCAAAACAGTGGCTCAGGCAGCAGGAGGAAGTATGACATTTTCATATGCAGACCATTTTACAACGGTGTTTGAACATTATGTGACGACATCGGGAATCAGATTGATGGACGGAAACAGTGAACTGAGATTTATCTCCTTAAATTATCCGCAGGCGACCAGCGATACCAAGTGGGAGCAGGAGAATGCAATTAAGACAATTAAGGCGATGGGGGGCAATGTTACCCGAAGCTATACCATTCCCGTGTGGAATGAAAATAATGCTGACAGAGCATATGTGACAGGAGTGGACAACGAGGGAAAGCTCACCTTCAACGAACATGCATTGGATAAGCTGGACCAGCTTCTGGCAATCTGCAATGAGCAGGGTGTGAGAGTGATTGTCCCTCTGGTGGATCATTGGCATTGGATTGGAGGGATTGACGGTTATGTTTATCTGGCTGGAAAATCTGATGGAAATCCCAGCTCCTCCTCTTTTCAGGATTGGGCGTGGAAATTTTACTCAGACGATACCTGTAAGGATTATTTTAAACAGATGATTTCTCATCTTCTGGAGAGAGAAAATTCGGTTACAGGAGTCAAGTATAAGGATGACCCGGCAATTCTGTGCTGGGAGACGGCAAACGAGGCAGGTGGTAACCAGACGAATCAGCAGACATATGATGATGTACTTTCGGCCTGGACCATTGATGTGGTGAATCATATCAAATCCATTGATTCCAATCATCTGGTGCTGGACGGAAGAATGTCAACGACCGCACAGTCCAGACAGGTTAACAATCCGGCGGATATTTTAGGTGCGCATTATTATGAAGGCAATTATGCTACAAGATGTGCAGATGATACGGTTGCTGTTCATGCCGCCGGAAAGCCCTTTATTCTGGGGGAATTTGGTGGAAAGGTAAAAGCGGAGCCTTGTATTGATGTGTTTCAGGCAGGCGTGGACAATGATACCAATGGAATTATGATGTGGAGTCTGCGGGCGCATAAGGATGGATTTGGTTACTATTTTCATGATGAGGATGGTTATTGGGCAGCCTATCATTGGCCGGGATTTGTATCAGGTGACTACTATGGGGAGACGGAAATTCTGCGTGCAATCTATGCTTATGCTCAGATTGTGAACGGCAATGCCTCCGATTATGAGGAGGCAAAACAGATACCGATTCCGGCACCGGAGACTGCTGAGGCGCCTCTTCTTTACGAGACTTCTTTTGCAGATGGTTCTGTGGGAGATATCAAATGGAGAGGTGTTGTGGGCGGTGCGTGGTATGAGATTCAACGTGCTGCCGGAGTGGTAACAGAAAGTGAAGGAGATTCCGTCTGGACGACCATCGCAGATGAGTCTGATTATATCTATGATTCCGGACGAAACTGGGAGGATAAAGCCCATGATTGTATCGCTGGGTACCATGATGAGACTGCGGTGGATGGACAAACCTATTCCTACCGTCTGCGCGCATGTAACGAGAGCGGTGTCGGACTTTGGTCCAATATTGTGACGGTGGATAACGCAAAACATGTGGTGGAGGATGAACTGGATTTGATTGCTGTGTCCAGCACAGACAAAAATCCCACTGAAATCCGCAGAACTTACAGCAACGATCATTCAGCTAATGTGGAATATTCCAGCAGCTCCATTGTGAACAAGAGTGACACGGAAGGTTATATTGAATATCAGGCAATGATTCCGGTGGAGACCGTGGAGGTCAAAGCAATTGCAGAGACAGAAGAAGGGTGTGAACCACAGATTTATGTTTCCGGCGATGGAATCAAGTATACCCGGATGGAAGTGGAGCATACAGCGGGAACCAAGGTTTACCGTTGCAATGTCGCAGGTGGATCCAATCATTACTATGTGACCAGAGTTTATCTGGCAGGGGAGAGCAAATGTAAGCTGGATGCGATTACCATTACATATTCCAATGATGGTACAAGTTACCGGGAGCAGAACAGTGGTGCTCCGGTCGGTACCAACGTGATGATTCAGGACAATACTTTTGGAGAAAACGGTGTAGCTCCGCTCTACACTTTTAAGGATACGCATACGCTTCTCTATAAAACAGGTGATGATATCAATGCATATCGTATTACAGCGAAAGTGGTGGGCGATGCCAGACCCGTTGTGGAGTATGCTTATGATGGCGTGAAATTTAATGTAGCCGATATTTTGTCTGAGACTGCGGAAACATCGGGAACCGTAGTAGTATACGGCAATTTAAATGTTACCGAGACTATCCGCGGAATTCGGGTGACAATTCCGGAAGGCAGTGAGGATGCGATACAGATTCTTTCGGTAGAACTTTCCTCCGGAACCAAATCCATTCCCCTGGCACAGGTGGCACCGGCAAATACTCTGGAGGACGGTGAATATTATTTCGGCAGCAATGAAAACCTTGCAAGTACCTATGTGGTAAACGGAGACGTCTCAAGTGACAGTATCATCTATGAAAAGGAGATGAATGGTGCTGATTTCTCAGAATATGACTGTGTGTTTGCATGGATTCTGCCGGATAACAGCAACAACCGTCTGGCGATGCAGCTGGTAGATGGAAGCGGAAATATATGGACAAGCTCTGAGGTTACTTTGACAGGAAGTCGAGGGACCATGAGAAAATTTGATTTAAATGACTTTACATGTACTTCCGCTGCCGTTATGGATAAAGGAAGAATTGCCAAGCTCAGATTTGTCATCACATCGGGAGAATCAGTGTCGACGACAGCCATCGGAAGGGTTGCATTGGATGGTAATCATTGCTATACGGGAAACTATGGCGTAGCACTGGATTATGCATTTGATACATTAAGCTATAACCATGTTTATGTGGATAGTGTATATGCCAGCTCCTCCACAAAGGTGGACGATTTTGAGGGATACAGTGGTTCCAGCAATCTGTTGAATGCGGCGTATAATAAAAATTCCAATGGCGGAACCTTTCATATCGCTCTGGATTCCACCCACAAATCAGAGGGTGCATACGGTATGCGTATTGATTACAGTTACGATGGAAAAGGATATGCCGGTGCAACGAAGACAATGGATTTACTGAATCTGGCAGGATATGACGGGTTTATGATGTATATTGAATCCGATGGATCGGGGAATGATATTAAAGTGCAGGTGGAGACGGATGTATCTACCTTTGCATATACAGGATATCTTACCGGTAAGGGACCCATGACGTTCTATCTGCCCTTTGCAGATATTGAAGAGTGTTCCTGGGCAGGTTCCGGTCATGTTCTTGATTCTTCATCCAATTTGAAGTCTGTATCCATTTACACAGATTTGATGAGCGGAAGTCCTACAAGCGGAACCTTTTATGTGGATGATTTAAAAGGTGCCAACTATGTGGAAAATCTGGAAAGTCAGACAGCAGTAACCCTGAATCTGGAAGAGAATACTATAGTGACATCGTTCCCCAAAACCATCACCGGTACGGCGGAGTATGTGGACTACATTTCTCTGAACATCGGGGATAAAGTTATAAATATACCGGTGCACAATGGTGTATGGAGCTATGATTTGACCGAGGATACAGGAATTTACAATGGCGAAAATATTACGGTAAAGGCAGGCTTCTATTATCCCAACAAAGAGAGGATTGCCGAGACAGAAGAAAAGACTATCACAATCGCTGTGGAGGGAAATGACGCACCGGTGAGTGAGAATTATGACACTGTTCAGTGGAGTTGGGATTTTTCCACAGATGGTGTGGAGGGCTGGACTTTCAGTGGATTCACTCCTTGGATAGAGAATGGTAACTTGGTCGCATGGGCACAGGATGGATTTGATGCGGTATTTTCCTATGAATTGCAAGATATCCCAAATGGTATCTATACGTTACAGAATGATATTAAAGTAAAAAGTAATATGAACAGTGCCTATATGGTGCTGGCGGATACAGGCAGTGAAGTCCGCTCCGCCTCTATTGATACAGAGGATACCGTGGTACAGGACAAACTGCTGGGGAAAAACTTCACGGTAACTGATCATAAACTCTCCATCAGGTATTATGTAAATGCTCCGGCAGATGCAAATGGTGTAACTTTTGCAGTAGGCGATTTGAAATTATATGCGCTTAGTCAGGAAGCATGGAATCCTACACCGCAGGAGCCGGAGACAGAAAATCTTCTTCCCAATGGTGACTTTGATGAACTTGGCAGTGAATGGCCGAATCTCCCGGTAGGGTGGAATATTACCTATGAGGGAGGCGACGGGTGGTCACCGGTGAAAGGACAGGATGGAGCCTTTGTTGGATATGCGGAAAATCCATACCGCTTTACGCTTTCCAGAAAAGTGGAAGGGCTGGTAAACGGAACTTACCGTGTGAAAGCAGATATTGTGTTGTTGAACGATGGATTCGCACAAAATATAACGCTGGCAGCAGCAGATTCCAGTATGGATGTGACCGGACTTGTAGACGCATCCGGAATGAAGACAATGGTGTTAAATGAAGTAGACGTCACCAATCATGAGGTGACTGTATCAGTCAATGGCGAATTCACAGGCAAGGGACTTAAAGTGGACAACATGGTCTTAAACCTCCTGCAATCAGCGGAAAATGACGAAGTGACAAAGGTGACACCTTTTGTGTCGCAGAAACCATACGCTACCGTGTCAGTTTTGGAAGGCACCCTCGAGAAAGTACGGATTCTGGGAGGAAAAGTCCAGAAAAGCGAAACCGATGATACTGTCGTGGAGGGAAACTGGAGCTGGAAGGACAGCTCGACACCTCTGACCGTATCCGGTGGTGATGCGGCGAACTATATTGCTGTGTTTACACCGACAGATCAAGAGCATTTTATTTCTGTGGAAGTAGAGATAGCTGTCACATTAGGAGAGAGTGTGTCGGATTCCGATGCTGGTAAACTTACTGAGGAACCGGAACCTGAAAAGCCGAAGCCGGTGCAGACTGAACCTGAAAAGCCGGAACCGGCGCAAACGGAGCCTGAGAAAGAAGAGATGGAACAACATAAGTCAATGCCCGTAGGTAATTCACAGGTGGCATCGGCGTTGAGTGTAGAAAGTCAGCCGGCACAAACGAAAAAAACTGTAACCAGGGAATCCGAAATTGCACAGGATAAAATCGACTGGACTGAATTCCTGAATCAGGTTCAGAATGGAAAAGATGGTTCAATCTTTAAAGTAGACCTGCAGAAATCCACGCAAGTTCCGGCGGATGTGATCAGGTCGTTTGCCGGAAAGAATATGACAGTGGAATTTAATCTTGGAAACAATATTTTCTGGACGGTTAATGGAGAAAGCATTGAGAAAAAGGGAATAACAGAAATTAATTTTGCAGTGAGCGTGTGTGATAATGTAATTCCTAAAGAGCTGATTGAGGAAGTGGCGCAGGGAAAAGAAACGGTGGAACTTTCCCTTGCACATGACGGGTTCTTCTCCTTTACAGCAGATTTGCACCTGCCATTGCCAAAGGAACAGACAGGTAGACATGCAAAGCTGTATTTCTTTAACACGCAGAAGAATGCTTTGGAATTTGTAGCGGAATCTGTCATCGGGGATGGCGGTATGACAGTATTTCCGTTCGTTCATGCATCAGATTATGTGATTGTGATTGAGGAAGAAGCTTCGGTATCA
>JAILPF010000563.1 GCA_024699575.1 Acetatifactor sp.
CTTGTTGTTGAAACGATGATGAGTCTTGCCGAAACAAGAGCTGCATTAATCGCTGCAAAAGAGGTAAGCAACCTACCGGTAATGGTTACGATGACCTTTGAAGGGGACGGAAGAACACTGTTTGGGACAGATGCCAGGACAGCTGCCGTTGTTTTGGAAAGTCTGGGGGCAGTTGCTATCGGTGCAAATTGTTCAAGCGGCCCTGCCCAAATGAAAAATATTATAAACGACATGGCAAGTGTTTCAACAATTCCAATCATTGCAAAACCCAATGCCGGTTTGCCCTATTTAGATCAAAACGGCAAAACCTGTTACGATATGCAGGCGGATGAATTTGCGGAGGAGATGGAAATTTTAGTTCAAGCCGGAGCAACTGTTTTAGGCGGGTGCTGCGGAACAACACCGGAGTTCATCAGAAAGATTCGTTTAAAATTCGGAATTAATAGCTTGATAGAGGTAAAGAGAAGACCGGAGGGTATCCGTTTCCTTTCTTCTGAGCGTCAGACGCTTTCTTTTGGACTGGACAACAATTTCATGATTATCGGTGAACGTATCAATCCAACCGGTAAAAAACTCTTGCAGGCACAGCTTCGAGAAGGCAACATGGAAAAAGTTCTTCAGTTTGCAGAGGAACAGGAAGCATGCGGAGCAAAAATATTAGATGTAAATATGGGCATGAGCGGAATAGATGAAAAAGAAATGATGCTGCGTGCAATTGACGAGATAAGTGGGGTAACCAATCTGCCCTTATCACTGGATTCCAGTCATGTAGATGTCCTGGAAGCGGCACTTCGACGTTATCCCGGCAGAGCGTTGATTAATTCCATATCCCTTGAGAGTGAAAAATTTGAGAAACTCATTCCCATTGCTGCAAAATATGGAGCAATGTTTATTTTGCTACCCTTATCTGATGCGGGACTACCCCAAAATATTCAGGAAAAAATAGAAATCATTCAAAAGATATCCGAACGGGCTTATTCTTTCGGTATGAGAAAAGAGGATATTGTTGTGGATGGTCTGGTTGCAACCATCGGTGCCAATAAATATGCTGCATTGGAAACACTTGAGACAATTCATTTTTGCAAGGAGAACCAATTTGCAACGGTATGCGGATTGTCCAATATATCCTTTGGCATGCCGGAGAGAAGCTATGTCAATGCCACATTTCTTGCATTGGCTGTGAGAGAGGGATTAACGATGGCTATTGCAAATCCTTCCCAGGAATTGCTGGTGGCTTCAGGACTTGCAACTGATTTGCTTTTAGCAAAAAATGAATCTGATATGAGATACATCGAATATGTCAGTCAATTAACTCCCAGGCCGGTGCAACAAACCGTCCCCCAAGCAAATGCAAATTCTTCAGAAACAAAAGGGGAAAAAGAAGCTTTGCAAGAATCCTCTGCAACTGAGAATACCGTAAAAACAGATTTGCGTAATGCTGTTTTAAAAGGTAACAGAAACGGAATTGCAAAGATAACTGAATCGGCTCTGGCTTGCGGAGAAAAGCCCTCTGATTTGTTAAACGAAATTTTACTGCCTGCAATCAATGAGGTTGGCGAATTTTTTGACAAAGGGAAATATTTTCTTCCTCAGTTAATTTCCAGTGCTGAGGCAATGAAAAATGCAATTGCTGTTTTGGAACCACTTCTGTTAAAAGGCTCAAATGCGCAGGACATGCCGGTTGTCGTAATTGCAACAGTGGAAGGGGATATTCATGATATTGGTAAGAATCTTGTTGCATTAATGCTGAAGAATCACGGCTTCAAGGTGGTTGATTTGGGAAAAGATGTTTCCAAGGAAGAAATTATAAATGCGGCCTTGGAACATCATGCAAAGATCATAGCCTTATCTGCCCTGATGACAACTACAATGCAGCGAATGAGGGAAGTTATTGCATACGCTAAGGAGAAGGGGGTAACTGCCAAAATAATGATTGGCGGAGCAGTTATCACGCAGGAATATGCAGATGAAATCGGTGCAGATGGATATTCGAAGGATGCTGCAGAAGCAGTGACTTTAGCAAAAAGGTTGAATTCGTAACCATGGATGTGTTAGAATACACAATTAATGTATATTTATACATTTGAGAGGAGGATAAATATTATGATAGGTGCAGATGCAATTATCAAATGCCTGGAAGCAGAAGGTGTTACAGAAGTCTTCGGTTATCCAGGTGTCGCTATCTGTCCATTTTACAATAGTATTTTGGAGTCAGATATCAGAACAATCTTAATCAGAACAGAGCAGAATGCTGCGCATGCGGCAAGCGGTGTGGCCAGAATGACCGGCAGACCCGGTGTATGTGCTGTTACATCCGGTCCCGGTGCAACCAATGTGATAACCGGAATTGCAACTGCATTTGCGGACAGCATTCCTCTTATCTGCATTACCGGCCAGGTAAACAGCGAACTACTCGGAAGTGATGTCTTTCAGGAGGCAGATATTACAGGTGCTGTGGAGTCGTTTGTTAAATACAGTTATCTGATTAAGAATGTCAATGATATTCCCAGAGTTTTCAAGGAAGCATTTCATATTGCCAATACAGGTAGAAAAGGACCCGTGTTAATCGATATTCCAATCGATATTCAGAATGCCGTTATCAACAAATTCAAATATCCCGAAGAAGTAAATCTTCGCACCTATAAGCCAACGGTAAAAGGGCACTCCGTCCAAATCAAAAAAGTGGTACATGAGCTGGAAAAGGCTAAACGTCCTATCATATGTGCCGGCGGTGGTGTGCTTTTATCAAATGCCGAACAGGAATTAAGAAGTTTTACCGAAAGGCATCATATTCCTGTGGTATCAACGATGATGGGAATCGGTGCTATGCCCACAAAACATCCAATGTATTTTGGAATGGTTGGCAATAACGGAAAACCTTACGCAAATCGTGCGATGAATGAGGCCGATTTGATTATTATGGTAGGTGCAAGAGTAGCCGACCGTGCTGTCAGTCAGCCCGACTTAATTACAAAAGGAAAAATATTGATTCATATAGATGTGGATCCTGCAGAAATCGGAAAAAATGCCGGTGCATCCATTCCTTTGGTAGGAGATGCCAAACACGTTTTTGAAGATTTGGAAAAAGAAGAGTTTGAATGTCACTGCGAAGAATGGCTTGATACACTTACTCAATACCGAAATGAACTATGCCCTAAGCGAAATCCCAACCCGGCTTATGTCGATCCTGCTGAATTTATTACCAGATTATCCGAAAAAATGGAGGATGATGGAGTCTATGTTGCAGATGTAGGACAAAATCAGATTTGGTCCTGCGGATATCATATTGTTAAACAGGGCAAGTTTTTGACATCCGGTGGAATGGGTACCATGGGATATTCCATTCCTGCGGCTATGGGCGCTAAAATAGCAGTCCCACAACGTCAGGTCATTGCTGTATGCGGTGACGGTTCCTTCCAGATGTCTATGATGGAACTTGCAACAATCAGACAACACAATGTTCCTTTAAAAATAATTGTGCTAAAAAACAACTATCTGGGAATGGTTCGCGAATATCAGCATTTTACATATAAAGACCATTACTCCGTCGTTGATTTATCCGGCAGTCCTGATTTGGAAAAATTATCCGAAGCCTACGGTATCAAGTTCCTTCGTTTACAGACAATGGAACACTGTGATGAAATCATCGATGCGTTTTTGAAAGATGATGAATCTGTTCTGCTGGAATGTTTGATAGATCCAATGGATTTGGTAAAGGGATAAAATACGGAAAGGGAAAGATATGGAAATGAAAAAAAGAATTTATTCAGTGCTTGTAGAGAACCGTTCCGGTGTATTGTGTAAAGTTGCAGGTCTTTTTTCCAGAAGATGTTATAACATCGACAGCCTTGCAGTTGGTGAGACAGACGATGCGTCTGTCTCCTGTATGACAATTGTCAGCAGTGGAGATGAAAGAACGATTGAACAGATTGAAAAACAGCTGAATAAAA
>JAILPF010000571.1 GCA_024699575.1 Acetatifactor sp.
TGCAGAAGCTCCATACATATTAAGACTGATTTTATAATCCCGCAATGTTTTCTTTTGTTTTTCATGATTATCCGATACATATTCTTCTATCGTACCTGTATAACCACTTTCCCGCAATTTTCTGTATGCCTGCTTAATAGGGGAACCATAACAATCTGTGCCCGACACAAAAATGACATTTTCTTCACCAATTCTGTCCCGCAGAAATCGAGCAAAAATATCAGCGTGTACAAACATCCCTCCTACATGCCCAAAATGGAGCGATTTGTTTCCATAGGGCATACCACCTGTTACACCTGCTCGTTTTGGAAATACCGGTCTTTCACCTTTTTCAAGTCTCTTATTCATCTGACTTCCTTTAATATGAAATGATGTTTTCCTAGCAGTAGGCAGGTAATAAAAAATCCCTGTAACTGCTAAATACAATTACAGGGACGAATTAATCGTGTTGCCACCCTATTTCCTGAAATCATCACTAATCCCAGCTCTACAAGTACTCCTCAAAAAGATTTTATACTCTGGTTCTGTAACGGGAACTCCCGTCATAGCATCACTTATTCTCCACAAAATAAGATCCGTATGCAGCTCCGAGGCCTGTTTCATCCAATTTCCATCGCTTTCTCTCACCACCAAAAGCTCTCTGTAGACTTCTCAAGGGATTACTCTTCTCTTCATAGCCTTTATAATACATTAAAGGGATTGTAGTAAATCTATACCCACATGTCAATCACTTTTTCCCAAAATGCCGCAGATTCCTCTGCGGCATTCCTTAAATACATATTCAAATTATTCCGACAACAAATTGATAACACATTTTTGCAACCAATCTGCAACCACGCCTCCCAAAAATCCAGTGTTTTCGGGCATTCCGAGCGTTTTTTCCCTATTCTAGTTCCATAGTTCCAGAACTGTTTCTCGTGTGAAATACTGATAAATTCAGCGTTTCTATTTTTTTATATTCCACGAAGCACCTTGTATTTCCTGTGCTTTTCGGAAAAATAGAATCATTTTAGAATCATTCATTAGAATCATTGATTCTAAGTGTGATTCTAGGAGATTTATTTCCGATGCGCTTGACATCGTTCGTCTTAAAGTATTATAACACATAAACCACCAATAAGCCACAGGAAAAATATCTATTTGAAATATTTTTTCAAAACACAAGAGGAGTCGCAATATCGCTGCAACTCCTCCACCAATACTACTTTTCAATCTTTTCCCATCTTGCCATAAAGTATGAAACCAGACAACCTTGAACATCTGACGCAGAGACTTTACCATTAAGTTCTGCCAAAAGTTTCATGATCTTTGCTTTCTTATTATATACAGTCTTTACCGGATCTTCTTTGGAGCGAATCATTTTATCCTCTTCCAAGAGTTTTTTAAAAGTTGATGTGATTACAAAATCGCACATCTCCATCCTACGAAGAGATTCCCCTAAAATTCCGAATTCCTTCAAAAGAATATATACATCCAAATCACTCATTTTTCCCGATACCTTGTCAAGTTCTGACTTTGCGGTATCAGAAAGCTCATTTCCAAAAATGTGATCGTAGTTATCTTCAAAGACATCAACCTGCTCTCCATTTTCGCGGGTTTGATCCAGTGACACAAATCCCTTTTCAATTCTAGAAAGCTCGGTTATCTTCTCTTTCGAAATCGTACCTTCTAATTCATCAAAGATCATTTCAGCTGTAACGCTTTCACGATCGATACGGTACATCTTGCAAAGCTTCTCTCTTGCTCTTCTGATTTTAAGAAGAGGCTTACACTGATCCAGTCCGATGCATAACGTTCTTGCAAGCGCATCGCGCATACAATACTTTGTAGTAACCTTAATAAAAGATTTGATCCCAAACTGCTTATCTTTTTCAGTAAGATGATCTGGATCGTTATAACGGTCAAAGGTTCTGGCAATAACATCATCTGCTCTCTTCAGATACTCGTATGTCGTAGCATCATCAAGGCGATACGCACGACTCTCGCATTCGATTACTTCTTTGATAATAGGACACAACTCCTGATATACCACTGTATATGCCTCCGCCGCTTCGTTATCTTTACCAGCTACCTTCAATTCTCTGATCAGCTTTGCTACTCTTGTGAAATAAACCTTGTTGTCCTCGTTTCCCTTACGTCTGAAATCTTCTGTTCTCATGGTTTTCTACCTCCGTAAACTTTTTTGTTTAGGGAGGCAGAGCCCCGATGGTATATAAGGTTAATGTTCTATTGTGATTCGTCCTCCCGGTTACACCGCTATAAACGATCCAAAAACGAAAAAAACTCCTCCTCCCGGTTACTAATACCAGGAAGAGAAGTTCCATTATTTATGCGCGTAAAAAGGGGCTGTGTAAACTTTTCCAGTCTTCTATCCTGGTAATGTTTACACGCCCCTCATGTCCGCTCCACTTAGGAAGCCATCACGTACACACGTGCTCTTATATTCAGTTGAGATAGGTCATTCTAACAACTACATATAGAATTTGCCATTCTTGACCATTGAGAGAAACTTCTCTTCTGTACAATTATGAAGTGATATTGCTCTCGGATTCTTTTTGTGGCAATGCGGACACGTCTTTGTAATACCTTGTAATACTTTTGTATCCTTATTACCAGTGGGCGTATAAGCTTCATATAAGCTTTTCCCACATTTTTTACAATGAATTGGGATCTCTTGCATGAGTTTCACCTCCGTAATAAATCTATCTTGGAGAGGAAAAGGGATTATGTCACCTCCGCAAGTTGTACTGTAGCCGTTGATCCTTCGGCTATTGAAGTGGCGTTTCCGTAAGTACCGACGTCCGTACCACCACTGCACCCGTCTAGCTGACCGCAAGCAGAACGCCTGTTCTGCTTCTATTATAACCCATCCCTAGTGCCGGTGCAAGAGTTTTGCCGAACATCTGTACGTTTTCCTCTTGTTTACTATTTTGTTAAACACATTGTTTACTAGCTAGTATAAGGTGATTATACTTTTCAAAATGAAATTTGTAAATTTTCGAGCATGTATTTCAAAATGCAAATCTGGACAAGTACATCTCTTTTATGTATTTCATCCTGTTTTACAGCAAAAGAAATATATGATATAATATTTCGCGTAAGGTAGTCTTCAGCTCAAAATATATTTCACAGCATTATTTAACCAGCCATTATTAAGAATATGTATTTCGGAGGGTGACAAAATGAAGAAAATCAATAAATTTTTGGAATTTGATTTTGATAAGAATACAGGTATAGAATGCAGATTTGACTCTACGACCGTTAATCTTGATGAAATAGAATATAAGCTTGCCATCATGCAAACTCCTGCAAAACATTCTGCAGCAAAACTTCATTTTTCTTATTTATCTGGGCTTACCTCAGATATAAAGAATGATACGGATATTGTTAGTCAGCTATTATCTATTTATACGTTAAAAAGTACTGATGAGGATGCTTACAACCGTGCTCTAGTCAGTTTTTTCTCGAAGTACGGCTTTCTAACACAATTAGGAGATCAATTCTTGCAATCATTTGACAGAGCAACAATAGATGAATTTCTAAAACTAATATTTCTAATTAACGAAATCAATGTACTAGTTCATCAGCCATTTGCTTCTACAAAAGAAAAATGCGATAAATTGTTAGAACTAAATATAAATCTAATATTTACAGATTTACGTGGTAACACTCTCCCACTCAGATCATATCCTTTATTACAATACATAATTGTTCCAGACATGGATTATGACCCCGATGAGGATATGTATTATTGCATGAAATCAATCACGCCGGCATATCATCATCAAATAAATGAATTCTCTGAAATAGAAAAGTACAACCCACAGGACGTAATTATTAATGCTTATGATGTGCTAAAAGGACGCTTTAGTGATGATGCTCAATTTATACTAAATTTCTTATACAATCATCTTTGTATGAACCACTTCGCTCTAACAACAAGTCCTCTGACAGGAGAAGTTAGGTTAAAAACAAATGATTATACACCATCCGATATGGAAGACGATCTTATCGAGTTCTCAGATAAGGTTTGTAATTATTTTTTATCTCAAGCTTCAAGAAATATACCTTTAATTGTTGAATCAACCTCAAATAAAGGTATCTATACTCATACATTAAAATATGATGTTAAATGCCTAGCGGATGCTGTTATTTTTGCATTATTACTATTTGACCCCGTTGACCAAGAATTCCGTAAGTGCCATCTTCCAAGTTGCAACAACTATTTTCTAACCAAACGATCAAACATGAAAAAACTATACTGCTGCCGTTCTCATACAAGAACCGCAGCCACGCACAGATTCCGCGAATCAAAATAAATAAGGAAAGGAAATTCGTTAGACTCGGATTTCCTTTCCTTATTTCTATACCATTTTAATTTTGTATCTCTACCCCAAACGTTCTTGATTGGGTTCTGCTTTCCCTACAGGAACAAATTCGATCATTCCAACGGAACAATCATAAAATGCAGGCAAATGTGAAGACCTTACAGATCAATTGTTTTCTCTGATGCGTCCATAAACAAAAAGTCAAAATATAAGTGATAGGAGAGACATCTATATGCTTGTACAACTCTTTCCTTATCCGACTTCCTTGAGAAAAGCACCGACTTTTTATCCTCTAAATACTCTGCTTTTTTCATTCCTATCGCTTTTATGTAATCGATCTCCTTTTCAAAAAAGCATTTTCTACGCTTTGCAACTCACTAAAAATCATTTTATAGTTTTCACATGCCAATTTAGAGTCAACATATAGTCTAAAGCAGTTTTCATATGTATCTATATACATTCCATATTTATCGTATACAGATTTCCAATGCTTTATATCTGAATCCATTGACCCAACGTATACTTTTCCAATTTTTGAAGATACACGTGCGTGAGCAAAGGT
>JAILPF010000033.1 GCA_024699575.1 Acetatifactor sp.
AAGGTGAGAAAAATGGTTAAAGCAGTAGTCGGCGCAAACTGGGGTGACGAGGGAAAAGGTAAAATCACAGATATGATGGCTGAGGAGGCGGATATTATTATTCGTTTTCAGGGTGGTGCAAATGCCGGACACACAATCGTAAATAATTATGGTAAATTTGCATTGCATACGTTGCCTTCCGGAGTCTTTTACGGACATACAACAAGTGTAATCGGGAATGGCGTTGCACTTAACATTCCTCTTTTGTTCGCAGAGATTAAATCAATTACGGATAGAAATGTGCCAATGCCTAAAATTTTGGTATCTGACAGAGCTCAGATTGTAATGCCGTACCACATTTTATTTGACCAGTATGAGGAAGAGCGTCTGGGAGGTAAATCCTTCGGTTCTACCAAGTCCGGTATCGCACCTTTCTATTCAGATAAATATGCAAAAATCGGTTTCCAGGTAAGCGAACTTTTTGATGAAGAACTTCTGAAAGAAAAAGTTGAGAGAGTTGTGGAGATGAAGAACATTTTGCTTGAGCATCTGTATCAAAAACCTCAGATCAATCCTGCAGAGCTTATTGAGACTCTTCATGAGTACAGAGATATGGTGGCTCCTTACGTGTGCGATGTATCTTCCTTCCTGGACAAAGCGTTGAAAGAAGGCAAGACAATCTTACTTGAGGGTCAGCTTGGAACTTTGAAGGATCCAGACCACGGTATTTACCCGATGGTTACTTCCTCCTCCACATTGGCAGCTTACGGTGCGATTGGAGCAGGACTCCCTCCTTACGAGATTAAGCAGATTGTAACAGTATGTAAAGCATATTCTTCTGCAGTAGGAGCAGGAGCATTCGTTTCTGAAATTTTTGGCGATGAGGCAGATGAACTCAGACGCCGTGGCGGTGACGGCGGAGAGTATGGTGCAACCACCGGACGTCCCAGAAGAATGGGATGGTTTGACTGTGTGGCTTCCAAATACGGATGCCGTCTGCAGGGAACTACAGATGTAGCATTTACCGTGTTGGATGTACTTGGTTATCTTGATGAAATTCCGGTATGCGTCGGATATGATATTGACGGAGAAGTTACCACAGAATTCCCTGTGACATGCAAACTGGAGAAGGCAAAACCGGTTCTTACGACTTTACCCGGCTGGAAATGCGATATCAGAGGTATCAAGAAGTACGAAGACCTTCCGGAAAACTGCAGAAATTATATTGAGTTCATCGAGGAACATATCGGATATCCTATCACAATGGTAAGCAATGGCCCCAGCCGTGATGATATTATTTACAGAGAAAGCTCTTTGAATAAATAAAAATGAAGAACCTTACTTTGAATGTCTAAATTGATTTTTGGAAACATTCGTGGTAAGGTTTTTTTATCCGGTAATCGTGGAATGCAGGGGGATAATGGATGCTTGAGAATTTGGAATACCTAAAAGTTTTTTATCACGTGGCAAAATGCGGAAATCTTACCAGGGCGGCTTCGGAACTTGCGGTTTCACAGCCGGCTGTCAGTCAATCACTGAAGCAGTTGGAGGAACAGCTGCAGACGGAGCTTTTTGTGCGTGCTTCCAGAGGGGTAAAGCTGACTAAAGAGGGGCAGATGCTTTTTGAATATGTGGAAAGAGGTTATGAACAGATGAGCCTTGGTATTCGGAAGCTGGAACAACTCAAAAATCTGGAGGCGGGTGAGATACGTATCGGAGCCAGCGATATGACACTTCAATTCTATCTGCTGTCTTATTTGGAGCAGTTCCATGAAAAGTATCCGGCGATTAAGGTGATTGTAACAAACGGTCCCACTCCGGCGACCATCAAACTTTTGCAGGAGGGGCGGATTGACTTCGGTGTTGTGAGCTCCCCGGTGGAAGCTATAGAGGGAATAAATGTTACTCCGGTCAGAGAGATTGAAGATGTTTTTGTTGCGGGACGGAGGTTTATCTCATACAAAAATAAAATGCTGGATCTGCAGGAACTTGAGAAGATGCCGTTGATCTGTCTGGAGGGCAGTACCAGCACCAGAAGTTATATGGATGATTTCCTTGCAAAGAATGATGTTTATGTGCATCCGGAATTTGAACTGGCAACCAGTGATATGATTGTACAGTTCGCTTTGAAAAATCTGGGAATAGGAAGCGTGGTAAAAGATTTTGCGAGGGAATATGTGGACGCAGGGCTTTTGTTTGAACTTCGTTTTAATAAGATTATTCCAAAGCGTGAATTCTGTCTGGTGCAGAATACCAGAATGCCACAGTCTGTGGCTGCGAAAAAGTTATTGGAATTTATGAAATAATCAAAATAGAATAAGCAGGAGAAAATAAAAATGATCAGAAATATTATATTTGATATCGGTAATGTACTTACAGACTTCCGATGGGAAGGATTCCTTTTAGACAAGGGACTTTCTCACGATATTGTGGATAGGATAGGAAATGCGACGGTGAGGAGTAAGGAGTGGAGCGAAGTTGACCGGGGAGTATGGAGCCTGGAAGAGTTGCTGGAAGCATTTATTCGCAACGATCCGTCACTGGAAAAAGAGATGCGTTTTGCGTTTGATGATTTTACCGGTATGGTGACACCGAGAGAATATGCGATTCCGTGGGTACAGGAACTGAAGAAAAAGGGATTTGATGTGTATTATCTCTCTAATTTTTCCGAGAAGGCAAAAAAAGAGTGTTCTGATGCTTTGAACTTCCTTCCTTACATGGATGGCGGAATTCTATCCTATAAGGAGAAGATGGTTAAGCCTGATCCGGCAATCTACAAACTCTTGATGGAACGATACGGCCTGAAAGCGCAGGAGAGCGTTTTCCTGGATGATACTTTGGCGAATGTGGAAGCAGCAAGACTTGTAGGAATGCATGGAATTCATTTTAAATCCAAGGAACAGGCGACAGAAGAACTCGAGAAAATGTATTCTTAGTCTTCGCTGCTGTTATCTGTCTCACCGAGGTTTAAGTCTGCGATGGTGGAGCGACCAGTGAGTTTGCCATACATCCAGGTGTATATCCAGATGAGAAGAGGAATCGCAACGGTTGCAAACAGGCAGGCACCGAAAAGCCTTCCTGAGGAAGAACTGTCTATAAATGCGGCAATCAGGGTGACGAGATAAAGAAGAACAAGGACGACAATACCACAGATTGCGACCACTTGCTTGGAAGTAATTTTATGTTTGCTGGAAGATTGATTTTTGCTCATGAAGAATATCCTTTCCGAATTAAGTAACATGTTTGTATTCACTGCTCTTTATCATAGCATTCAGGACGATGCAAGGCAACTCTTTTGGGGATTTTTTTGTTGCTTTAAACCATAATCTGTTATATACTAACATTTGTGAAAGAAAACCGACGAAAAAAGGTCGGATAGTTTATCGAAAGTAAGGATGGTATGAGTATGGCTTTATTGGAACAATGGAGAAACATGGCATATGATGAGCAGGCTGATAAGAACAAATTACAGCAGCTTTGGACAAAATATTTTCAGAAAGAAAAAGACATTTATGCGCAGCTGTTAAAGAACCCTGATGAAGTAGTGAAGGGAACAGTAAAGGAACTGGCTGAAAAATACGGTGTGAGTATTATGACAATGACAGGTTTCCTTGACGGTATCGATGAGAGCCTTGTTGAGAGAAACCCTATTGAAGAGATGGAAGAAGACACCGTTGTCAACCTTGGATTCGACAAAGCACTCCTCTACAAAAATATGGTTGCTGCAGAAGCAGATTGGCTCTACAATCTGGAAGAGTGGAATGACATTTTTGATGAGGAGACAAGAAAAGCTTTATATAAAGAGCAGAAGTCTTCTACAACAATAGTAAAGGAAGCAAAAGTTTATCCCAACGATCCCTGCCCTTGCGGAAGTGGCAAGAAATATAAAAAATGTTGTGGTAAGAATTAATTGATTTGGTAAATGCAACAGACGAAACTCGAACAAAGGACGTGTTTCGTCTTGTTTTGTTTATATAATGCTTGGAAAGGCGGTGGCGGCATGAGAATGTTGAAAGAGATGAAATGGGACGCACTTTTACGAGGACTACTCTACATTGTACTGGGGGTTGTTGCACTGGTTATTCCTGAGACCATGGAGAGAACATTGGGGTATCTGATTGCGGTTGCTTTGATTTTGGCGGGAGCAGTTTCCATGATTGCATATCTTCTCCGAGATGCCTTTCAAAATTACTATCATAATGATTTTATGTACGGCATGGTGATTATTGCGGTCGGTATTGCTGTCCTGTATAAGGTTGAGGTGGTAGTGTCATTAATTCCTTTTATGCTTGGACTTATGATACTTGCGAGCGGCTTTGTAAAGCTTCAGGATGTAATTGATATGAAGCGGATGGAATATGGTAACTGGATAGGCATGCTTGTGCTTGCTGTTGCCAATGTGATACTTGGTATTGTTGTGATACTCAATCCATTTAAAACAGCGACGCTTCTCTTCAAAATGTTAGGAATCGGTTTGCTGGTATGCGGCGCAATCGACATGATTACGACGGTTTATTTTGCCGGTAAAATCGGAAAATATCTGAAGATGAAGGAAGCGGAAGCCCTGGAAAAGGAAAAAGCAGAACAGGACGCCAAAGAACAATCACAGTGCGATACAGAGGAAAATGAGTTCAAAGGAGAACAGAATTGAATATAGCATCATTTTTAGTGCCGAAGGTAAATGTTGCGTTCCTGCATCAGAATATGACCCTGAGGCAAGGACTTGAGAAATTGCGGCGAAGCGGGTACACGGCTATCCCGGTGCTGGATGAGGAAGACCGTTATGTAGGAGTAGTAAGCGAGGGAGACTTCCTCTGGAAAATCCTGGAGCATAATGAGTCTATGGATGAGATTACCATGAAAAAGCTTGAAAATATGACGCTAAAGGATATCATCCGGTATGACAAAATCAAAGCAGTAAGTATTGAAACAGATATGGAACAGCTTTTGGGGCAGGCACAGATTCAGAACTTTGTTCCGGTGGTGGATGACCGCAAAGTTTTTATCGGAATTATTACAAGAAGTGATATCATCAAATATTTTGTAAAAAAACAGCTTGAGGGCGTAAAACTTTGACTTTATGCTCAAACACAGATATAATTATTGGAAAGTTGTTGTGGCATTACAATCTGTAAAAGAAAGGACGAACAGATATGAAAAAATTGGAAGAATACATCAGAAGTATACCGGATTTCCCGGAGAAAGGTATCATTTTCCGGGATGTGACCAGCGTTCTTCAGGACGCAGATGGATTCCATCTGGCTATCGACACCATGCAGAAGCTGGTGGAGGGTTTGGATTATGATGTGGTGGTAGGACCGGAGTCACGTGGTTTTATCTTCGGAACTCCTATTGCATACAATAGTCATAAGCCTTTTGTGCTGATTCGCAAAAAGGGTAAACTTCCCTGCGAAACGGTTTCTATCGATTATGACCTTGAGTATGGAAAAGCGACGATTGAAATGCACAAGGACAGTATCAAACCCGGACAGAAGGTTTTGATTGTGGATGATTTGATTGCTACAGGTGGAACCACTGAGGCGATGATTAAACTGATTGAGTCCCTCGGAGGAGTCGTTGTCGGAGTTGTAGTTCTGATTGAACTTGCAGGTTTGAAGGGACGTGAAAAAATTTCCGACTATCGTTTGGATGCAGCAATTACCTATGAAGGTAAATAAGACAGACAATAAATAACGAAACCAGAGAGTGAGCCTTATGACGGAAGAAAAGAAGGAACGAATCTTAGATGATGGAATGATAAGTAAATCACAGGAATTTGTAAACCCGGATGACTTGTATCAGGAGCTTATTAATCGTGTGCAAAAATATCATCCCAGCGATGATATTTCTATGATTGAACGGGCATACAAGGTTGCGAGCAAGGCTCATAAGGATCAGTTTCGTAAATCAGGGGAACCATATATTATTCATCCTTTGAATGTTGCAATTATTCTGGCAGATCTGGAACTTGATAAGGAGACGATAGTAGCAGGTATTTTGCATGATGTTGTGGAAGATACCGCTATGACCGAGGAAGATTTGAGGGAGGAATTTGGTGAGGACGTGGCACTGTTGGTGGATGGTGTCACCAAACTGGAGCAGATTCCACTATCTGTGAGTGGAGATCAGTCTGATGCAAAGCTTGAGATGCAGGCGGAGAACCTTCGTAAGATGTTTTTGGCGATGGCAAAAGATATCCGTGTAATCATGATTAAGCTTGCCGACAGATTGCATAATATGCGTACCCTGAAGTATAAGACGCCTGAGAGTCAGCAGAGAATTGCAAAAGAGACACTGGAAATATACTGCCCGATTGCGCAGCGACTGGGTATCAGTAAAATCAAGATTGAATTGGATGATCTGTCTCTGAAATATCTGGAACCGGATGTATATTATGATCTGGTGGATAAGATTGCAGTCAGAAAGAGTGTGCGTGAGAAATATATCCAAAGTATTGTGGATGAAGTCAGCGAGCATATTGCCAATGCCGGTATAGAAGCAAAAGTTGACGGCAGGGTAAAGCATTTCTTCAGTATTTATAAAAAGATGAAAAACCAGAATAAAACGCTGGATCAAATTTACGATCTGTTTGCGGTGCGTATTGTGGTTGACACAGTGAAGGACTGTTATGCGGCACTTGGTGTAATTCATGAAATGTATAAGCCGATTCCCGGCAGATTTAAGGACTACATCGCTATGCCGAAGGCAAATATGTATCAGTCTTTGCATACTACGCTGATAGGAAGTACAGGACAGCCATTCGAAGTCCAGATTAGGACTTTTGAGATGCATAAAGCAGCAGAGTATGGTATTGCTGCCCACTGGAAATATAAAGAGGCTTCCGACGGTAAAAGGGTTGAAAACCAGGAGGAGGAAAAACTGGTTTGGCTTCGTCAGATTTTGGAGTGGCAGAGAGACATGTCCGATAACAGAGAATTTATG
>JAILPF010000034.1 GCA_024699575.1 Acetatifactor sp.
TTATATAAAGCAGCTTAACCGGCTTGCACTGGACAAGGATATGGCAGTTGCCCTCTATGGGGTAAGAAAGGAAGAACAAGATACAGCATACCTTTTTTTATATGGTGCATGTAAGCTCACTTTTCTGCAAAGAGAAACCGGACATTTGTCCCAGACACAAAAGCAGGAAATCATAGAGCTAGGAGAGAAATATTTTGAAGAGTATTCTTTTTTGGGATATCGGTTGCTAAACGGGGAGATGATAGAGGGATTTCATATATGCGATGGTGGAGATTGCCACTATGTCCAAGGCTATGCACAGTTTTATGAGAAAAATGACAGCATGCTCGCATATATGCTGGAAGCGCGGAACGAATCCGCGCCGGAACAGGTGAATCAGGAAAAATATGAGATGGTCAAAAAACGTCAGGAACAACGCAGGTCAGAACAGGAACAAAATCAACTGCCTCAAAAAGCGCAGACGACAGCTACCCGGAAAACAGGGAAAAGCATTGTGGCAGTTTTGGCAATCTGCTGTTTGCTCGGTATTTCTTTTACTCGAGAAAGGTGGACAACAGAAGATGTGCAGACCATGGCAAGGCAGGTGCTGCAGAACCTTACCGAGCCTAAATTGCAGGGCAAAGAGGACACATTGGAAAAGCAGGAAACTTCTACTCTGATTGCGGAGGACAGGCTGGTGGAAGCAGTTTTGCAGGAGAATGCACAAACAGTTGAAGAACCTGCAACGAAGATAGAGGAAATGGAGGAACGCATAGAGAATACAGATGAAGAAGTGTCTGATGAACTACCGGATGCTGTGCGGGAAGAAGTGCCGGAGACGACTAAGGAACCGGATAGAAGTTATATGATTCGGGAAGGAGATACTCTGATTGGAATCAGTATCAGCACCTATGGCAGTGACGAGTGGGTATCTGAAATTTGCCGGATGAATGGCATTTCAGACCCGGATGACATTAAAGTGGGGCAAAAAATTTTATTACCATAGAACGAAGGTAGTGTGATATACTTATCTATGCAAAACGCGTTACGGAGAAAAAGTATGGCAGATATCAGACAGTACTTAAGAGAAAAAGAAAAGAGAGAACAGAATCAGGTGGATTATCGTTCCAAAATTCTGAAACACCGGATGACGACAGTTTATCGAATTGGATTGATTGTGGCAATTGCGTTGGCGGTAATGCTTCTGGTTTACATTCAATATCAGCGTCAGGTCTATACAAGATATGATGTGGTAGACACTGTAAAAAGGGAGGCAGGATCAGAGGCAATAGATATGTGTCTGGGGAATGCCATTCTTACTTACAGTAAGGATGGAGCACATTGTACCGATGCCAAGGGTAATGTGACTTGGAATCAGACTTATGAGATACAGGACATCAAACTGGCAAGCTGCAAAGATGTAGTTGCGATCGCAAATTATAACGGTCGAAACATTTATGTTGGAAACACCCAGGAACAGATGGGAACCATTACTACAAATATGCCTATCCGAAATCTTGCGGTTGCGGCAAACGGCCAGGTGACAGCGGTATTGGCAGATACAGATGTCACATGGGTGAACACGTATAATGCCGATGGAGAGAATATTTACAGCGGACAGACACATATGAGCAACAGCGGATATCCAGGGGCAGTAAGCCTTTCGCCAAGCGGAGAGCTGCTGGCGGTGAGTTATGTATATGTAGATGCCGGAAGCATCAAGACTAATGTGGCTTTTTATAACTTTGGACCAATCGGGGAAAACCAGAGCGACCACATGGTAAGCGTTTTTATCTATACAGACATGCTTGTGCCGATGATTCACTTTATGAACGATGAGACAGCATTTGCTGTGGGCGATGGACGACTTATGATTTATAGAGGGGCACACATACCAACACTGGCAGGAGAATACATTCTGGATGAAGAAATACAATCCGTGTATTACAGCGATAAATATATTGGATTGGTCTTCTTGTCCGATGACGGAGAGCATCGATACCGTCTGAATGTATATGATGAAAACGCTGTGAAGATTGGAACTTATTATTTTGATATGGAGTATAATGACATATTTTTTGACAAAGAGACATTTGTTATTTACAATGAGCAGGAATGCATGGTTTCTACCATGAACGGTTTGGAAAAATTCAAAGGGTCATTCACCAGAGGAGTAAAGTTACTTTTACCGACCACGAGTGCATATCGTTATATCTGTGTGACGGATGACTCGTTTGATACATTACAATTGCGTTGAGGAGTATAGGATGAATATTTTGTCGATTGCAGCAGGATTAATTCTGTTGTGGAAAGTGGTGGACGGATATAAAAAGGGAATGGTGAAGGAAATTATTTCCCTTGTATCTTTAATGATTTTAATTGCGGTAATGACATTGAGCCTCAAGGGACTGAAAAGTTATGTGCAGGGAGAACTGGTAAGTATTATATTGACAGTTTTGATTTTAAGCATTCTTGGTATTGTACATCATTTACTTCGGGTCATCTTCTTTTCTGCAAAGTTAATTACGAAATTGCCTGTGCTTCATGGGGCAGATAAAATACTGGGAGCAGCGTTTGGAGTTGTGGAGACAGTTTTTGTTCTTTGGGTGATATATCTTCTTATCATGCAGTTGGATATGGGTATGATAGGACAGCAATTATTGGCGTATACAGAGGATAGTCCAATACTTCTTTGGCTGTATCAACATAACTATTTAGCGCTTTGGACGGAAGGATTTTTGGCCGAATTGCCATATGCAAAAAATAATTTAAATCTATCATTGACAAATTAAAAACATGATGCTACAATAAAAATCCACCGCGCGATGAGGACATCAAGTGGTGGATAAAATTTTTAAAAAAGTTGTTGACAAACGATGATGACTGTGATAAGCTATAGAAGTTGTCGCCGAGAGGTAAACAACACAGTACCTTGACAAATAAACAGTAATGCAACCCTGAATATTCCATAGTGTCAGCAAGCTGACACATTAAGAGAATAGTTCAGAAGAACAAACCTAAAAAACAGTAATGCCAGATAAGTACTGGCAGGACAAACAAACA
>JAILPF010000063.1 GCA_024699575.1 Acetatifactor sp.
CTTTATGGATATCGGAAATTGCTACCGGATGGGTGGAGATGAATTTTGTGTGTTGATTCCCAATGGCAGCCCGACCGTCTGTGCGGAACGAATCAAGGAATTAAAGGATAAAATTGATTTGTGCAAGCCGATTGGTGATGGATTTAGGATGGGTGTTGCGTGTGGATTTAAGATGTACGACATCCGGGATGATTATAATATCAGTGATACCATTAAACGTGCCGATATGGTAATGTATGAAGATAAGGCGGCTATGAAAGAGCTTGCAAAAGAAAAAACGGAGCATCAGTCGAAAGACTGATGCTCCAGTTCTTTTCTCCACTTATCAAGAGGATTCAATGCCATATAAGAATTGTGATATTCCTTGCAGTAGGTTACATCCTCGTCAAACCATTCGGGAGGGACAAAGGCTACCGCAGCTTCAGTGCTTCCGAACTCCACTTCCGCCATTGCCAGCGGAGCAAAGGGGGCATCGAAGATATCCAATTCGATTGTCAGAGTATAATCATCGGGAGGAGCCGGAAAGCCTTCCTTGAATCCCGGATTATGTAGTGGAATCAGATATCGTTTCTTTGAAATAATATTACCGTCTGCTTTTGTCAAAAGGTGCTCGTAGGATTCTTTGTTCAATGCCAGATTGCTTTCCTCTCTGGCCATCATTCCCTGACCTTTGTACGTTAAGTAGTATTCATCATCCTCTCTGCGGATACGAACCACAGGGTTGGTGTTTAGATATGCCTGCTCAATCAGATGAAACGGATAGGATTCCAAATCATCGGGCAGGGATTTGAGTGTAAATTTCCGTTCGATTTCCATATGAAATACCTTTCAGTTCCTTTGCTGTAGTATAGATTTACTTTTATTATTATAGCATATTCACCAAGAAATCCAAGTAATTAATTGAATTATTTCGAGGGAATGTGTATACTGGATTTGTCCGTTCATTTGAAAATATCAAATGTGAGAAAAAGAGGTGTAAAGGATGAGTAAAATAGCTGTTTTTTTTGCGGAAGGATTTGAAGAGATAGAAGCTCTGACTGTGGTGGATATGTGCAGGAGAGCAGAGATAGAGGTGTGCATGGTGTCTGTTGCAAATGACAAAAGTGTGTGCGGTTCTCATGGAATCAGGGTTGATATGGATTTACCGTTGCAGAAGGTCGATTTCGCAGACTTAGATATGCTTGTGCTGCCGGGGGGAATGCCGGGAACCAAAAACCTGGAGGCGTGTGATGCACTGATGCAGCAGGTGGATTCTTTTTTTGAAAATGGAAAGTTTGTTGCGGCAATCTGCGCAGCTCCCAGCATTTTTGGACACAGAGGGATTGTAAACGGTAAACGTGCCTGCTGTTATCCCGGATTTGAGAGCCATATGACCGGAGCCCAGACATCGGAGAATCCGGTGGAAAAGGATGGAAATGTGATTACCTCCAGAGGAATGGGAACTGCAATTCCTTTTGCACTGGCGATTATCGGTGAGCTTTGTGGAGAAGAGAAGGCGGATTCGCTGGCAAAAGGAATTGTGTATCGATAGAAAGGAACTAACAAGGAAATGATGGATAAAAACGGGAAAATATATGTGGCAGGACACTGTGGAATGGTCGGAAGTGCAATCTGCCGTGCGCTGGAGAAAAACGGTTATACCAATATTGTTACGAGAAGCCATAAAGAACTGGATTTAACAAGACAGGATGAGGTCGAAAAATTTTTTGCGGAGGAAAAACCGGATTATGTATTCCTTGCAGCGGCAAAGGTTGGCGGCATCATGGCCAATGCTGAGGCAAAGGCGGATTTTATGTATGATAATATGATTCTGGAGATGAATGTGATTCATTCCGCATGGCAGAATGGCTGTAAGAAGCTGATGTTCCTCGGCAGCAGCTGCATTTATCCCCGCATGGCGCCTCAGCCGATGAAGGAAGATTGCCTTCTGACTTCAGCGCTGGAGGAGACAAATGAGGCCTATGCGTTGGCGAAAATTTCAGGCTTGAAGTATTGTGCGTATTTGAATGAGCAGTACGGAACAGATTATATCAGCGCAATGCCGACGAATCTGTATGGACCGAATGATAATTATCATCCGACGCATTCCCATGTACTCCCTGCTTTGATTCGCAGATTTCATGAGGCAAAAGTGTCTGGCGCAAAGGAAGTGACATGCTGGGGAACCGGGTCGGCACTTCGAGAGTTCATGTATGTGGATGATTTGGCAGATGCATGCGTATTCCTGATGAACAATTACAGTGGCAATGAAACGGTGAATTTAGGCACAGGAAAAGAACTGACCATTAAAGAACTAACCGAACTGGTGGCGAAAGTAATCGGATTCCACGGCGAGATTAAATGGGATCCTTCCAAACCGGATGGAACGCCCAGAAAGCTTTTGGATGTCAGTAAGCTGGAAAAACTCGGTTATCATTACACGACGGAACTGGAAGACGGAATTAAATTGGCATACGAGGATTTTTTAAATAATCCCATGCGTGCGGAAAGATAAAGGACGGTTATTGAAAATGGATAATATACTCTCATTTATTCAAAGCAGCCCCAGTTGTTTTCATGTGGTTGCAAATGTAGAAGAATTATTGAAAAAGAAAGGCTTTGAATGCCTGAAGGAGACGGAACAGTGGAAACTTAAGACCGGAAAAGGGTATTACGTAACCCGCAATGATTCTTCCATTATTGCATTCAGACTGCCGGATAAAAAGGATGTGAAAGGTTTTCACATGATAGCGTCTCACAGTGATTCGCCGACCTTTAAGGTGAAGGAAAAACCGGAGATGGCTGTGGAAGAGAAATATATCAAACTCAATACAGAAGGCTATGGTGGGATGATTCGTTCTACCTGGCTCGACCGTCCGCTTTCTGTTGCCGGTCGTGTGGCTTACAGCGAGGGAAATGAGATTAAGACCAAACTTGTAAATGTGGACAAGGATTTATTGGTAATTCCTAATTTGGCCATCCATATGAACAGGGAAATCAACAAAGGATTTGAATACCAGATGCAGACGGATATGTTGCCGTTGTTTGCCGGTTCTTCGGAGGAGAAAGAAAATAAGCCTACGCTTCTTAAAGAAATTGCAGCGGCATGCGGACTGGAAGAAGACAGGATTCTGGGGCATGACCTTTTCCTGTATGTGAGAGAAGCAGGCAGAACGATAGGAGCGGAAGGGGAATTTATCTTATCACCCAAGCTGGACGATTTGCAGTGTGTGTATACTTCCATGCAGGCTTTTGCAGAGCAAAAACCTGCGGACTATATCAATGTATGTGCTGTTTTTGACAATGAAGAGGTGGGAAGCGGCACCAGACAGGGCGCGGATTCTTCCTTCCTGGAAGATGTCTTAAATAATATTACAGATGGAATTGGCGGCGACGCCGGATTACTCAGAAGACTGGTGGCAGACAGCTTTTTGATATCTGCAGATAATGCACATGCAGTGCATCCCAACCATCCGGAAAAAGCAGACCCCACGAACAGACCCTATCTGAATGGCGGTATTGTTATCAAATATCATGGTGGACAGAAATACACTACAGATGCAACTACAACGGCAAAGATGAAAAATATTTGCGAACGTGCAGGAGTTCCATGGCAGACCTATACGAATCGCTCAGATATACCGGGAGGTTCTACACTTGGTAATATTTCTACTGCACATATTTCGGTTGCTTCGGTAGATATCGGTTTGCCTCAGCTTGCGATGCATTCCGCAGTTGAGACTGCAGGTATGAAGGATACGGCATATGCCATCAAAGCATTTGAAGTGTTTTATGCAGAATAGATTCCGGCTTTTGAGGATATACTTTAAGGAGAAAACCCTGGAGTGTTTGGATGAGCCAAAAGTTTGAGAATATTTTAAATCTTGCTCTGGAGATTCCTAAACAGGTCAGAGAACAGACAGAGGATTTAAATGTAGGTTATGATGAACAGGAAGAGACCTGGGAACTGATTGTGCGCTATCATGGAAGTCTGGATGAACTCCGGATGCTGGGTGTTTCGGTGGAGTATCTGATTGCCGGATATGCCATCCTTACCGTGCCACAGCAGATGGTAGAGCAAATTGGAGCACTTCCGCAGATTGAATA
>JAILPF010000087.1 GCA_024699575.1 Acetatifactor sp.
AAAAAGCAAATCAATAGCGAAAGCGGCCACACAATTCTGAGTAGATGTCAACACTTTTTTCAAATGATTACAGAAAAAAGACCTCTATACTTTTTTCAAGCATGGAGATCTTTTTCATTAATCTTAACTTAATGACATTGAGCAAATAGCTCTTTTTTTATGCATATAATTTGTCCTGTTCCAGAAGGGTTGCCTTTCCACCGTTGACTTCTATGATGGATACGGAGCAATTGGGGGGGATGCATCCACGCCAGATATCCTCAGACTCTTCGTCCAACGCATGAATAAGGCATCTGCTTGCAGCCCCGTGAGTCGAAATTAAAATGTTGGAATCTGTATATTTCGGAGTATGAATCAGTTCATCCAGAAAACTTTTTGTTCTCTCACATACATCCTGAAAAGTTTCTCCATGAGGAGGTCTGATACATTTGAGTGGAGCAGAGTGAAAATATTTCATATATTCTTGCAAATCAGTATCCGGTGAATCAGCTGTTTGACCTTCCCAGTCCCCGAAGCAGAGTTCCTGAATTCTTTTATCAGTGGTGAGAGGAACATTTCTACCGGCTACCACAAGCCTTGCAGTCTCAATAGCTCGTGTAAGAGGACTGCTGATTACATAGTCCAGGGGGATGTCTCGCATGGCTTGTCCTACTTTTTGCGCCAGTGCTATTCCATTTTCCGAAAGAGGAATATCCTTTTGACCCTGAAAGCGTTTCTGTTTATTCCAGGTGGTTTCTCCGTGTCTGATGATATATAATTTCATGATAGAACCTCACATACGATATAATGATACTATTACAGTATAGCATTTTTACCGTGAAACGTCTGTATGCAAGATGTATAAAACCGAGAGAAATCTTGAAAAGTCTGCGAGCACATTTTATAATATAAATGTTACATCATATAATACAAAAAGGAATGAATTATGATAGATAGAGAGGATATGCTGGAGATTACGAGAAGAATGACTCCGGCAAGAGCCTGTCTTGCAAGAGTGGCAGGCGCTTATATGGATAGTGAAGGATTTGAGGATGGAAGCTTTAATATTCATTTTCTGAAATTGAGCGGTTCGGAAAAGTCAAAGAATCTGGAGATGGCAAAGACTATTCCTTACGCAAAGACGAATGTGGAGCTGAAGGAATATACATTTCCGGAAGGTGCGGAAAAGCAAAAGAGTTTATGGACCATGCTGACAGCTTTGAAGCAGAAAGAATTAAAGGATGATGCCTTGTTGAGTGTTTTGTATGAACTGATAGGTGAGAACTATCAATCCGATACGGATTATGCCATCTACTTATTCTATGGTGCTTATGATGTGCCATTGAAAGGGAAGGATAAAGAGTGGCTGGAGGGTTCAGAGCAGGTTTATCAGTTTGTGATTTGTGCAATTGCACCGCTTGTGGGAGAATATGAGCCTGGGAAGCCGGAATTCGGATTTCTGTTTCCTGCATTTGCCAACCGATGCTCGGATGATTCCAAAATCAATGTTTATCGGGCCGAAGGTACAAAAGAACAAACACAGCTGATGAGACTTTTGCTTGGAAAGTAGTCAGGTATGATAATGAAGGATGAAAAAATGGATGAACGAGATAATCTGCAAAAAAAATGTGATAAGGAAGGGTGCGAAAACTGTATTTGCATTACATGTATGCATCAGGGATTTGATTGTGAGTGCGCAGAGGAGAAGACGGGACCGATTACTCTGTGTGATGATTATGACCAGATGGGTGGCGAACAGCTTACACTAGAGTTATAGGGGGAGAAGAGCCATGGATATGTTGGAATGGATTAAGAGCAGACGCAGTACACGCAAATTTAAAGACATGCCTGTGGAAAAAGAACTTTTAGAACAGGTAATTGAGGCAGGGCGTTTTGCTCCCAGCGGAGGAAATAATCAGACAACACATTTTCTGGTGATCCAGGACAAAGAAGTGCTGGATGATTTAGCAGGGTTGGTGAAACAGGAGTTTGCAGCTATGGAGGAGACTCCGGGACTGTACCAGTCGCTTGTCAATTCTATCAGGCTATCCAAAACCGGAAATTATATTTTCCATTATAATGCTCCGGTACTGATAGTTGTGGCGAATCAAAAAGACTATGGGAACAATATCGCAGACTGTTCCTGCGCACTGGAAAATATGATGCTGATGGCAAATGCTCATGATTTGGGAAGCTGCTGGATTAATCAGCTGAAATGGCTGAATGAAAATCCGGTGTTGCTAAAATACATGCGCGAGCTTGGATTGCACGGAGAGGAAAGGGTCTATGGAGCATTGGCATTGGGCTATCCGGATACGAAGGACGGTCTTCCGCAGAGAAATCCTCTGGCACGAGTGGGTAACGAAGTGACTTATATTTAGTTAAGAGCCAGAGAGAAGTTTTCATAATTCGCATACAGGCAGAGGAGGCTGAGAGGATGACGGTCTCCTCTTTTCCTATTAGATAGATTGGAAGAAAAAGTAGAGTAAGGTGGAAAAATTGTAATATCCTTTGCGGGCACCGTCGTCTACAATGGATAATGAGAAAAAGCAATGTGACATCTATTGTGACACTTCATGTTGACAGAAGTGTCAAGTGCTTGAAAATATGGGGAAATGGGATTAATCGTATGTGAGAGCAGGGTTGTCGGAAAACAGATGTTATTTCATTGACTGAGTTGGACAAAGTGGAGATTAGGGGTTTTATGAGAAAGTGTTTTGGGTGGTTAACAAGATTTGACACTATTTTTAATCGATTAATTTTATCATTTGTGGTGATTGTTGTAGTGGTTGCAGCAATCGCAGATGGTTTCCTGATAGCAAGATTTTCGACAAATTATAATGCGAAAATTGAGAAGCTGAAACAGAATCAGATGAAAGATTTAGAGATAGAAATCAACCAGGCATTTCAAGAGGCGAACAGAATCATCATAGAAATTGCAACAGATGGCAATAAGGAAGAGGATGTACAGCGGGTTTTGAATAAAAAGCTGGGTGATGATTTCTACAAGGCATCAAAACTATTGACATACCTTGGAATTGTTGCTAATCAAAATGAGAATTACGTGGACAGCGTAGAATACTATTCTCTTCGCAATAATTTATGGATTTCGACAAATACCGGGGTGGTATATACCGGTGGAGAAACGGAGGCGGTTCTTTCGGCCAATGAAATTCTGGGCAGATTTGTTGATTATCAGGAATATCATCGCTGGATGAGTCAGCGGATGATACGCAAAGGGCGTGTGGAGATGCCGGTTTATTCCATTACAGCAGGCTATCCCTTGTATACTGACGATCCGGAGAAATTCAAAGGATATATTGTCATCAATGTCTCCAAGACGGCAGTGGACAAGGTGCTGGAAAATAATCTGTCCGGAAGTTATGATGCAGTGGGAATTGTGGACGCTGATGGAAAACTGCTGCTTGGAGCGGGAGATACTAAGAGGCTGAACGGTTACATTGACGAGGAGAAGAAAGTATTTGCTGACATTTTCTCACAGCCGGGGAAGGAAGTAGTACATAAGTCAAAGGACTATATGTTGTTGGTAAGAAAACTGGACGAGGGATGGATGGTTCTTAACTTGGTATCCAAAAAAGAGTTTTACGATGAAACAAGAACTGTCCGTATGCAATGTCTGTCCGTATCAGTTTTGGTAATCGGAATAGGACTATTGTTATCCTATCTTTTTGCCAGAAAAATCTATCAGCCGTTTTATTTGATTATGAATAAGCTGGACCAGGCAAAATTAAATAAGAAGACAAGGGAAAGTGAATATTATTTTATTGACCGGGCAATCGATGAACTGTCCATGAAAGCGGTTGCAAATGAAGAGGTTTTGAATCAGAATATCATGACCAGAATGCTTCTTGGCAGTAACCAAGGGGATGGCGGAATCGCAGAAAAACTGCAATTGATCGGATATGATGAGATTTACGGAAACAATTATCTTTTGATGATAAGACTACATCAGAAGATACGGGAGTCGGTTGAGAAAGAGACAATCGATTCCATTCATAGAAAGATTCTGGAGTTTTTCTATACCTATGCAGAGCAAAATTTTTTCTGTATCCCGGTGGATTTGTTAAATGGGAATGTCTGTGTATTTGTTTCGTGTAAAGATGATATGGGACAGATGAAACAGCTCCGCAGAAAATTCAACGACTATATGAGTATTCATTTTATGCTGACCCCGATTATCCTGCAGAGCATGTGCTTTGCGGATATTGAGAGTGTTGGTGAAAAGTACAGGGAACTTGTAAAAGCTTCGCAATATATCTATTTCTTTCCGCATACCTATTTCATTGATATGAAGGAAATACAGGGGATGTTTGAGAACCCCAGACAAATGCTGCATACGAATTTTGACCGGTTTACCGAGGCTCTGATTGCGAGAGACATTGATGCGGCAGAAAAAATTATCAAAGACTTTATTGAGACTCCTGAGATTTTTTGCTATCAGGTGGATGAATTGCACGGTGTAATTCTGAAATATATTTTTTTGTATAATTATTATCTGCGCGATATTATGAAGGAACATAAAAATACGGACAGCACACAGATTTATA
>JAILPF010000163.1 GCA_024699575.1 Acetatifactor sp.
TGATTCCCTGTCCAAGGCCATTGCAGCAATAGTAAAAGCCATAGCAATACGATGATCAAGGAAGCTGTCCAATTCATATGATGGAGAAAGCATCTTTCCTCCGTTTATAATCATTCCGTCGTCTGTTGGCGTAACATCAGCTCCAAGCTTGATTAAGTTATAGCAAACTGTCTTAATACGATCAGTTTCCTTTGCTTTTAGTTCGGCAGCATCAGATATTACGGTCTGTCCTTTTGCAAAAGCAGCCATGACGGCAATTACAGGAATTTCATCAATCAATGTAGGGATAATCTCCCCGCTTACGTTCGTACCGTGAAGCTCACTCGTTTTGACAAGAAGGTCGCAAACCGGTTCTCCGGATACGATTCTCTCATTCAGCTTTTCAATTTTTCCGCCCATGGCTAGTGCAACCTTGAGAATACCGTCACGGGTCGGATTAATTCCTACATTTTCAATGAGTATTTCAGAGTTATTAAATAGCAAACCGGCAGCTATAAAGTATGCTGCAGATGAAATATCACCGGGAACAGTTATTTTTTGTCCTTCTAGTCGATTTCCGGGCACAACTTTTGCTGTAGTTCCCGAAGAAGTAATATTTGCTCCGAATCCTCTAAGCATTAGCTCTGTATGATTACGTGATAAAGTCTTTTCTCGTACAACTGTAGGTGAGGCAGCATATAATCCGGCAAGAAGAATAGCTGATTTTACCTGGGCCGAAGCAACGGGAGAATCGTAATCAATTCCATGAAGTTCTGCAGGTGAATAGAGAAGCGGAACGCAATCATTGTTGTTTTCGCTTTTGATATCAGCGCCCATCATAGACAGGGGAGTGATAATTCTCTTCATCGGACGTTTAGCTATAGACTCATCACCTGTCAGTCTTGAGCTGAATCTTTGTCCGCATAAAATACCGGAAATAAGTCTGGTTGTGGTTCCCGAGTTTCCTGTATAAAGTGTCTCATCCGGTTTGGATAAGCCGTGGAGTCCTTTGCCGTGAACAATGATTATTCCGTTATCTCTTTTTATTTGAATTCCCATTTTACTGAAACAGTCTATGGTTGAAAGGCAATCTGCACCTTCCAAAAAGTTTTCAATCTCCGTTATACCTTCAGAGATAGAACCAAACATTACTGCTCGGTGAGATATGGATTTATCTCCCGGAATCTTAACTTTTCCTTTTAAAGAATTTATTGGTTTTATTATCATATTATCTCTCGTAGATTGTGTAATGATGCTTTTTCAAAAGTTCGATTGATTTATTGTAAGAGGTCTCGTCGTAAAGCTCAATGAGGAGAACTCCCTGTTCAAACTCTCTGTTGTGAACGATACCGATGTTTTTTAAGCTGATTCCGTTTGTGGAGAGGATAGTGGCTATAGTTGCAATACCTCCGGCCTCATCGATAAGATCACAGTAAAACTCAAAGACACCGCTTCGGTTTTTCTTAGTTGTGATATTAAAGGAATCTCTATAGTTTTTGGCGTTTTCAAAGAACCCGATGATTGCTTCTGGATCCTTATTCGAAATCTGCTCTCTAATGGACTTTAAAGAATCTATATAATCATCTATCAGCTCGCAGATTTTCCTGTCATTGGTAAGGCATATTTCCTGCCACATAACAGGTGAGGAGGATGAAATTCTCGTAATATCCTTAAAACCACCTGCAGCGATTGATTTCATAGTTTCATTCTCATTGTCCTTGTTCTGTACAAGATTAACCAATGCAGCGGCTACAACATGAGGAAGATGACTTATCGCTGCAGTGTCATAATCATGCTCGTCAGGAGATAGCACGATAGGAATCGAATCCAACTCCTTTATAAAGTTATACATAGCATCTACTTTATCCTTTGCCGTATCATTACAAGGGGTTAGTATATAATACGCATTCTCCAATAGATAAGCGCTTGAATTCGCAAGCCCTGTTTTCTCAGATCCTGCCATTGGATGTCCGCCAATGAAATTTTTTGTGAGGCCGAGTTCTTCAATGTTTTCATGAATATCGCCCTTAACACTACCGACATCACTTAATATGCAATTTGGATTGAGGTTCTCTTTAATCTTTGCAAGATACTCCACATTCTGTTTAACCGGAGCACATAAAAAAATGATGTCACATTTAGAGATTTCTTCAATGGAAGCCGGAGTATCATTACTTATCAGTCCCATATTAAATGCATCAGTTACGGTACTGGCGTGA
>JAILPF010000118.1 GCA_024699575.1 Acetatifactor sp.
TTGAGCGTACCACAGGAAGGGCATCCATACATGGCACCGCCAAAGGATGGATCGCCGCAATGAATCATTTTTTCAACATTCTCGACAACAGACTGCCGGGGATGAAGAATATATATCATTTCTTCGTAATGGTCAGTAAAACTGTTTTGTAAGATGTTCATAAGACCATTATGAGGGAAAAAAGAACAAAAAGAAACCCCTAACCCCTCATGAGTGAGGGGCAGGGGAGTTGATGTGTCGAAGACACTTTTTTATGATAATCAGTCCCCTCCGGGACCGTCTTTTCTGGGACGGGTATATTCCGGCAGAGGTTCTACCGATTCCGGATAGTCCTCCGGCGGGATGTTTCCGTCATCGTATTCATCATCCGGGAAGAAATCTTTCGGGTTTGTTATGACTGTTGAGTTCATCTGGCACCATCCTTTCCGGAAATAGGATATGCGATATACATTTTTTTATACAAAATAAGGAAATAAGGGTTCCATATTACTGTACATTATGGTATAATATAACTTTGATTTATGACGTTAAAGCGTTGTAGGAACAAAGAGTAATAGTAAGGACGGAGAAAGTAATGAGTACTAACAAAGAAGAATTTAAGCCGTATGTTCCGGCTGATAGTGTTACAAAGGAAATGACTCCCATATCTATTATTATAGGTATTTTGCTGGCGGTTATTTTTGGTGGAGCAAATGCATATTTAGGACTGAGAGTAGGTATGACGGTATCTGCATCAATTCCGGCAGCAGTTATTTCTATGGGCGTTATCAGAGGAATCTTAAAAAGAGATTCCATCTTGGAAAATAATATGGTACAGACAATCGGCTCTGCCGGTGAATCCCTGGCTGCCGGTGCTATTTTTACCCTCCCTGCACTTTTTATGTGGGCTGGAGAGGGTGCAATTGAATCTCCCGGTTTGTTGGAGATTGGTTCCATCACTTTGCTTGCAGGCATTTTGGGAATCATGTTTATGATTCCATTGAGAAGTGCTTTGATTGTAAAAGAGCACGGCGTACTTCCTTATCCGGAAGGCACTGCATGTGCGGAAGTGCTGATGGCCGGTGAGACCGGCGGCTCAAAGGCATCCACTGTATTTAAAGGCCTTGGAGTGGCAGCATTTTATAAATTCTTTGCCGACGGATTAAAGATTTTCCCCAGTGAAGTAGATTATTCTCTGAAGAATTACAAGGGTTCAGGTATTGGTATGGATGTGCTTCCTGCCCTTCTCGGTGTCGGATACATCTGTGGTGCAAGAGTGTCTTCCTTCCTGCTTGCAGGTGGCGTGACCGCATGGTTTGTATTGATGCCTCTTCTGATGATGTTTGGCGGAGATTCTGTGCTGTTTCCGGGAAGTGCACCGATTTCAGAGCTTGGTACATGGGGAATCTGGAGTACCTATATCCGTTATGTGGGTGCGGGAGCAGTTGCCACAGGCGGAATTATCAGTTTGATTAAATCCATGCCATTGATTATCTATACCTTTAAGGAAGCTATGAAAGGCTATGGTAAAAAGGGTGGAGAAGTCAACAGACACAATGTGGATATCTCCATGCGTGTGGTGGTTATTTCTATTGTGCTGCTGGCACTTGCAATGTGGCTTTTGCCTTTTATACCGGTATCCTTCTCAGGCGCGTTGATTATTGTCGTTTTTGGCTTCTTTTTTGCAACCGTTTCAGCGCGTATGGTCGGACTTGTCGGAAGCAGTAACAATCCTGTATCCGGCATGGGTATTGCGACTATGATTATCGCTTCTTTGATTTTGAAGGCAACCGGACATAACGGGACAGAAGGAATGATTGCCGCAATCGCAATCGGTACCGTTATCTGTATTATCGCAGGTATTGCAGGCGATACATCACAGGATTTAAAGACCGGTTATATTGTAGGTGCAACACCCAAAAAACAGCAGATTGGTGAATTGATTGGTGTCGTTATCTCTGCTGTTGCCATCGGGGCAATCATGTATCTGTTGAATAATGCATATGGGTTTGGCGGTTCTGATTTATCAGCTCCTCAGGCAACCTTGATGAAGCTGGTTGTGGAAGGAGTTATGAATGAAAACCTTCCATGGAACCTGGTATTTGCCGGCGCAGCCATTGCTGTGATGGTAGAAATTCTTGGAATCCCTGTACTTCCTTTTGCAGTAGGTCTGTATCTGCCGATTCACTTGAGCACACCTATGATGGTTGGTGGTCTTGTGCGTCTGTACTTTGATAGAAAGAAGGCAGATAAAGAAGAAAAGAAAGCCAGAGTTAACAGAGGTACATTGTTTGCTTCCGGTTTGATCGCAGGAGAGGGCTTACTCGGCATTCTGCTGGCTATCTGTGCAATTATTCCGTTTAAGGGAGATACTTTTGCAAAATGGTTTGATTTATCCGAGAAATTCAATACTGGAAATATCGGTGCGCTGATTTGCTTTGCCTTATTGAATGCCGCTTTGGTATATGCCATCATCGGAAAGAAAGAAAAGAATGAGAAGTAAAGAAAATTTTTTGGACTATATCCCGCGTCATAACATCCTTTTTCCCTTTCAGGAAAATGAAGAAGGACTGGTGGAAGTACAGATTGAAAATAAGGGGGTTTGGAACCGTATACTTCAGCACTTTGCAAATAAGCCCCGCTATACCTACATCACACTGGAAGGGATGGGAAGCTTCATCTGGAAGAATATCGACGGTGTACGTACGGTCTATGAAATCGGTCAAATGGTGAAGGATGAATACGGAAAGGATGCAGAACCTCTCTATGAGAGGCTCTGCCCGTATATTCAGAAATTACATCAGATGCGTTTTATTGTATATGAGAATAAGATGAAAAAGAAGAGCGATATTCTGAAGGCGTGACACCGATAAATTTTTTGAATTGTCGCATGAAATGCACTTCAGTTTCGTATCCGCAGAAATCGGCGATTCCGTGGATAGGCATATCACTGCTTTCCAGATAATATTGTGCCAGCTTCAGTCGGGCATTGATGATATCCTGTTGGCAGGAACAGCCAAAGAACTCTTTGTACTGATGTTGGAAGTAGGAAAGGCTTAAACCTACTTCATCAGCAAGTAAGGGAACCGTATACGGTTTTGAAGGGTCGTTATAGATCCCGGTTCGGAGGGAAGCAAAAACAGAATAGTATTTTCGAGGAGCTTTATGTCCTTCAGGGACATAGAGCTCCTCATTTAATGTGTACAAAAAAATATGCATAAAGGAGTCAAGAATCTGTTCCCTGTGGGAGGAGTCGTTGTGAAAAGCATCGGACAGAAGCTTTACATATTCGGATAGCTTGTGAAAATTGTGCGGAGACAGTATTGTATACAGGGGGATTTCTAACTGTTCCCAAAAACTCTTTTCATCTTCGGATAGAGTAAAATGTATCCAGTCATCGTTATAACCGGCCAGGTCACATCCATAGTGGATATAAGTGTTGGGCGGAAAACAAATAACAGAATTGGGATGTACATTTTGCAGACATCCGTCTACAGTAATCCATGCCTCTTTTTTTATCAACAGGAGTAGATAATTTGGAACACCATGTTTGTGCTCAATGTTGCACGGCTTTGGATGATGAGAGTCATGGCCGCATTTTATAATGTTAATCATTAAAAATCCTCCACAAAAAAACAGAATATGTCAGTTGATAGCATTATAGGATATTGTTTCTTCACTGTCAATTTAATACGATAGGATTGTTAGATATTGCGTTAGAGAAATATTCTGTGAAGAGGAGATTACTGTGAAAGAATATCAGAGATGGGCAGAAGAAACATTAAACAAAGTTCATGAAAAAATGGATTGGGTGATTGAAAAGAATCTGGATAAAATACCTTATACAACGGATGAAAACGGCAGCTATGATGATAAATCAGCGCAGGATCGCAGTTGGAACGAGGACGATGGAATTAACTGGTGGACGAACGGATTCTGGGGTGGAATCCTGTGGCTTTTATATCAGGATACCGGTAAAAAAAGTTATGCAAAAATCGCAAGATTATCGGAGCAGAAGATGAAAAAATGCTTTGATATGTTTTACGGGTTACATCATGATGTGGGATTTATGTTTTTACCGACATCGGTTTTTGACTATCGTTTGACAGGAAATGAAGATGCCAAAAGGACTGCTCTGCGTGCAGCAAACTTCCTGGCGGGAAGATTTAATCCTGTCGGGAAATTTATCAGGGCATGGAATGATGACCCGAATGTTGACAGACGAGGCTGGGCGATTATTGATTGTCTGTTTAACATTTCCTTATTGTACTGGGCGTCTGATGAAACAAATGACCCAAGATTCCGTCAGATTGCGATGATGCATGCTGATACGGTTATGGAGCATTTTGTCAGACCGGATGGCTCAGTGCGACATATCGTGGAATTTAACCCCTTGACAGGTGAGATGGTGAGAGATTACGGTGGACAGGGATATGAGAGAGGTTCATCATGGACCAGAGGTCAGGGCTGGGCAATTTATGGGTTTGTAAACAGTTATATCAACAGCGGAAAACAGGAATATTTGGATACAGCTAAAAAAGTAGCACAGTATTGTATAGGAAATATTCCTGCAAACGGTATTATTCCGGTGGATTTCAAGCAACCCGAAGAACCGGCATGGGAAGATTCCTGTGGAGCATGTGTCATTGCCGGAGGCTTGCTGGAGATTGCAAAATGTGTACCGGAAGTGGAGAGAGAGACCTATACGGAACCGGCCGTAAGAATCCTGAAGGCAATTGCAGAGAAACGTGCAGACTGGTCAAGAGAATGTGATGCGATTGTTCAAAACTGTACCGCTGCTTATCATGATAAAAAACATCATTTTACAATGGTATATGCTGATTACTTCTTTATTGAGGCGTTGTATAAGCTGACAGGATTCGGCATCAATATATGGCAGAGCGAAGCAAAAGTCGATAGATAATAGGAGAGAGAAGATGGGAAAATTAGTAAACGGACAAATCTGGAAGGATACCGAAGGTAATCCGATTCATGCACACGGTGGATATATTATTTCTTTTGAAGGAGACTATTACTGGTACGGCGAGGATCGCAGGGACAACTATTATGTGTCTTGCTACCGCTCTAAGGATTTGACAAATTGGGAATTTTGTAATCATGTGCTTACGACAGAGTCGCCAACGGCAGAGTACCGTGTAAAAACAAAAATCAGGTTGCTGAATGAAGATGGGAGCAAAGTCAATCTGGAAAGACCTAAGGTGTTATATAATGAGAAAATAAAAAAGTTTGTGATGTGGATGCATTATGAAAACGGAAAAGACTACCTGGATGCTGCCGTGGCCATTGCAACCTGCGACACTCCTGACGGAGATTTCGTATACCATGGTCATTTTAACCCGTATGGCTTTATGTCAAGAGACTGTACTCTGTTTCAGGATGATGACGGGACTGCTTACTTCATTTCGGCGTCCAGAGATAATGCGGATTTACATGTCTACAGACTGACAGATGACTATCTGAACGTGGAGAGCCTGGTACATCGCCTGTGGCAGGGAGAATACAGAGAGGCACCTGCGGTGGTTAAAATCAATGAGAAATATTACATGCTTTCGTCCTATTGTACGGGATGGGATCCGAATCAGGGCAAGTATGCGGTTGCGGATTCCATGGAGGGACGATGGAGCCTTCTTGAAAAGATTGGTGACGAGACAACCTACCGGAGTCAGCCGGCATTTATCATTAAAAAAGGTGAAAGGATTTTGTACTATGG
>JAILPF010000130.1 GCA_024699575.1 Acetatifactor sp.
TGCACCGCGTGAAGGAACTGGGGATGAATAGTGCCGCCATCACAGATCACGGAGTAATGTATGGTGTCATAGATTTTTACAGAGCAGCCAGGGCAGAAGGAATCAAGCCGATTTTGGGGTGCGAGGTCTATGTTGCGCCGAACTCTCGATTTGACAAGGAGCTTACCGGTGGGGATGACAGATACTACCATCTGGTATTGCTTGCTGAAAATAATATTGGATATGCGAATCTGATGAAGATAGTCAGCCGTGGATTTACGGAAGGCTACTATTATAAACCCCGTGTGGATATGGATGTCCTGAATCAATACCACGAGGGAATTATTGCACTATCCGCCTGCCTTGCCGGAGAAGTACAACGCTATATCGTGAAAGGGCTTCGCGATGAGGCAAGAAAAGCAGCGTTAAAATACGAAGCATGTTTCGGAAAAGGCAATTATTTCCTTGAGATGCAGGATCATGGAATCCCCGAACAGCGAACTGTCAATATGGAACTCATGCAGATGAGCAAGGAACTGGACATTCCGCTGGTTGTCACCAACGACGTTCACTACACCTATGCGGAAGATGCGGAGTCCCATGATATTTTACTGTGTTTGCAGACCGGTAAAAAGCTTGCAGACGAAGACCGTAGGCGCGATGAGGGCGGCCAGTACTATGTGAAGAGCGAAGAGGAGATGAAAGGACTCTTCCCCTATGCATGGGAAGCGGTGGAAAACACTCAGAGAATTGCAGACAGATGTAATGTAGAGATAGAATTTGGTGTTACCAAATTGCCGAAATTTGAGGTGCCGGAAGGATATGATTCCTGGACATACCTGAATAAGTTATGTGATGACGGACTGGCAGAACGCTATGGTGACGGAAACCGACCGGCAGGCGATACAGGACAGACGTTGAGACAGAGACTGGATTATGAGCTTGGCGTTATCAGAACCATGGGATATGTGGATTATTTCCTGATTGTGTGGGACTTTATCAATTATGCCAAGAGCCATGGCATCCCCGTGGGCCCAGGGCGAGGTTCTGCTGCGGGAAGTATCGTGTCCTACTGCTTAAAGATAACCAACATCGACCCGATTCGATATAATCTTCTGTTTGAACGTTTCCTGAATCCGGAACGTGTATCCATGCCCGATATTGATATTGACTTCTGCTTCGAGAGAAGACAGGAGGTTATCGACTACGTTGGAAGAAAATATGGTGCGGATAAGGTGGTACAGATCGTGACCTTTGGTACGCTGGCTGCCAAAGGAGTTATCCGTGATGTGGCCAGGGTTATGGATTTGCCATATGCATTGGCTGATTCCATCGCGAAAATGGTGCCTGCGGAGTTAAATATTACCCTGGATCGTGCGCTGGAACTCAATCCCGAGTTTCGAAAGCTTTACCAGACGGACGAGCAGGTGCATTATCTGATAGATATGTGTAAAAGACTGGAGGGATTGCCCAGACACACCTCCATGCATGCGGCGGGGGTGGTTATCTGCCAGAAATCGGCAGACGAGTTTGTGCCGCTCTCCAGAGGGTCTGATGGATCCATTACTACACAGTTCACCATGACTACACTGGAAGAACTGGGACTTTTGAAGATGGACTTTCTGGGGCTGCGCACCCTGACTGTAATACATGATGCCTTGGATTTTGTGGAGAAAACCACCGGAAAACGGGTTGATATCGACAATATTGACTTTAATGACGAGAAAGTCCTTGCGGCGATTGGCTCCGGTAAGACGGAGGGTGTTTTCCAGCTGGAAAGTGCCGGAATGAAGAGCTTTATGAAGGAACTCAAACCCCAGAATCTGGAAGATATTATAGCGGGAATTTCCCTTTACCGTCCGGGCCCGATGGACTTTATCCCCAAATATATTAAGGGTAAAAATAACCACAATGACGTAGTTTACTCCTGCCCTCAGCTGGAGCCGATTCTTTCTCCCACCTACGGATGTATTGTATATCAGGAGCAGGTTATGCAGATTGTGCGTGATCTGGGCGGGTACACTCTGGGACGCAGCGATTTGGTTCGACGTGCCATGAGTAAGAAAAAACAGGCAGTCATGGAAAAGGAACGCGAGAACTTTATCCATGGTAACAAAGAGGAGAACGTTCCCGGCTGTGTTGCCAACGGAATTTCTGAGCAGGTGGCTGGACAAATATATGAAGACATGATGGATTTCGCGAAATATGCTTTCAACAAATCCCATGCGGCATGCTATGCGGTGGTCGCTTATCAGACAGCTTATCTGAAATATTATTATCCGGTGGAATTTATGGCGGCACTTTTAACTTCCGTCATTGATAATCCAAATAAAGTGTCGGCATACATTCTTCTTTGCCGATCCATGGGAATCACGCTTCTGCCGCCCGATGTGAATCACGGAGAAGCAGGATTTACCGTAGCAGACGGATGCATTCGATATGCACTCACAGCAATCAAGAGTGTGGGACGTCCGATTATTGAAGCGATTGTGCAGGAGAGAGCGGATAGAGGTACATTTACCAATCTGAAAGACTTTATCACAAGAATGGCTGATAAAGGAGTAAATAAGCGCGCCATCGAGAACTTCATCAAAGCCGGTGCACTGGATTCGCTCGGAGGAACTAGGCAACAGTTTATGAGCGTGTATGCTCAGCTGATAGACCATATTTCTAAGGATAAAAAGAGCAATCTTGCAGGACAGATGTCTCTTTTTGATATAGCGAATGAAGAAGAAAAAGATGACTTTGACATCAAAATGCCGGAAATCGGGGAATACCCCAAGGAAATGTTGCTTTCCTTTGAAAAGGAAGTGCTGGGAATTTACCTGAGCGGTCATCCAATGGAAGAATACCAGGCTCTCTGGGAGAAACATATCACTCAAAATTCATTGGATTTTGCACTGGATGAGGAGACGAACACAGTCAGAGCACAGGATCAGACCACAGCGGTAATCGGTGGGATGATTACAGCCAAAACCGTCAAATACACAAAGCAGGATAAAATCATGGCGTTTGTGACTCTGGAGGATTTGGTCGGCAGTGTGGAAGTGGTCGTGTTTCCAAAAGACTATGAAAAATACGGAAGCCTTTTACAAGAGGATGCAAAAGTATTTATAAAAGGTAGAATCTCCATTGAAGAAGAGAAGGATGGGAAACTTCTCTGCGAACAGATTGTCAGCTTTGAGGAGGCTCAGGGCAAGGAGGAACTGTTCCAAAAAAACTATAATAACTATGGTGGCGGCAGACGCAGCTATTCCTCCGGACAGAGGCAGAATGCTGCTCCCGCACAGACTCCCGGAAAACTTCCGGAAGGAATCTGGGTACAGTTTGCATCCGCTGAAGACTATGCAAATCAGGAGGAAAAACTCTTAAATGCAATTGCAGATTCTGATGGAAGAGACAATGTGATAATCTATTTAAAGGACACCCGAAAGTGGAAAATCCTTCCTGCAAACAGGCAGGTAAAAGCCGATCAGAAGCTGAAAGGTGTTTTGGATGCCATATTTGGTCAAGAAAACGTTAAAATTGTAGGAAAATCTATTGAAAACGTTTGAAAAATAGATTAAAATACTTAGTTGAAGATTGAAAGTGTAAGATGAGATGCAATTTTTGGATTGCATTTAGGAGGTTAAGGAGATGTCAAAAGAAATTAAGACCATCGGTGTGTTGACAAGTGGTGGAGATGCACCCGGAATGAACGCTGCAATCCGTGCAGTTGTTCGTGTAGCCATTGCAAGGGGATTGAAAGTTAAGGGTGTCAAGAGAGGCTACCAGGGACTCTTGAATGAAGAAATTATAGATTTGGAAGCGAGAAATGTTTCCGATATCATCCAGAGAGGTGGTACCGTATTGGGTACAGCCAGATGCCTTGAGTTCAAGACTAAAGAGGGTCAGCAGAAGGGTGCTGAAATCTGCAGAAAGCACGGCATCGACGGTATGGTAGTTATCGGTGGTGACGGTTCTTATCGCGGAGCACAGGCTTTGTCCAGACTTGGTATCAATACCATCGGACTTCCCGGAACTATTGACCTGGATATCGCTTGTACAGAATATACTATCGGTTTTGACACTGCTGTCAATACAGCTATGGAAGCAATCGATAAGGTTAAAGATACTTCTTCTTCCCATGAGCGTTGCAGTATTGTAGAGGTTATGGGACGTGATGCGGGATATATCGCTCTTTGGTGCGGTATTGCTAACGGTGCTGAGGATATTCTTCTTCCTGAGAAATATGACTTCAACGAGCAGGAGATTATCAACAATATTATTCAGAGCCGTAAGAGAGGTAAGACTCACCATATCATTATCAATGCGGAAGGTATCGGACATTCTACCTCCATGGCGAGAAGAATTGAAGCAGCTACCGGCATTGAGACACGTGCTACCATTCTTGGTCATATGCAGCGTGGTGGTAGCCCTACTGCAAAGGACCGTTACTATGCATCCATCATGGGAGCATTGGCAGTGGACATCCTTCTTGCAGGTAAGACCAACAGAGTTGTCGGATATCAGCATGGTCAGTTTGTTGATTTTGATATCGAGGAAGCTCTGAATATGCAGAAGAGCATCGACGAGTATCAGTTTGAGGTTGCACATCTTCTCTCTGTATAAGACTTATATATTTATAGAAGAAACTGCAAAGCGGCGATATCTCCCAGCGGAGATGGAACCGCTTTTTCTTTCAGACGGAAAATGATATAGGAAGGGAGAACTCTGCGATGATTACCAGCGCAGCAAACCAAAAAGTTAAACAGGTCATACAGTGGCAGAGCAAGTCAAAGGAAAGAAAAAAAGATAATGTATATCTGGTGGAAGGCTTCAAAATGTTTGAGGAAGCACCTGTGGAAGCTATTCTTGAGGTATATCTTTCGGAGACTGCCATGGACAGACAGGAAGGTGAAGTAAAAAGAAAGCTGGAACAAACCGGATATGAGCTGGTGAGCGAGGAAGTATTTCGCAAAATGTCGGATACACAGACTCCGCAGGGGATTCTGACTGTTTTAAAGCAACCATTCTATCGTCTCGAGGACTTAATACAGAAATCTTCT
>JAILPF010000157.1 GCA_024699575.1 Acetatifactor sp.
TATCTTTTTTCTTTACATTTTTTAAAACATTTGCTAGTATATATAGAAGTTGACGGCTACCCTGCATCGGGAGCGGATCATTCAATTGAATATCTTTCGATTGCAGTTGCGGTCAAAGAAGGAGACTCCAAAGAATCAAAATGAATCAGGAGCTTCTATCAGAAGGAGGAAAAAGCAATGAGCAACAATAAAACATTCAAGCTGGTATTGACCAGTCTATTCGCCGCTATTATCGTCATAATGGCATTTACCCCGTTAGGTTACATCCCTTTGGTTGTAATTAATGCAACCATTATTCACATTCCGGTTATTCTGGGATCATTATTCTGTGGACCCAAGCATGGTGCAGTACTTGGCTTCCTTTTTGGATTTACGAGCTTTATCAAAAATACAGTGACTCCTGCGAGTCTTTCGGCATTTGTTTTCTCACCGGTACTTGCATTTGATACCATGGGCGTTTCCGGTATCTTTAAGAGTGCATTTATCTGCTTTGTGCCTCGTATTTTAGTGGGAGTTGTTCCTTATTTCATATTCCTTGCGGTAATGCAGGCATTGCTCTCTGAGAAAAAACAGGTTTGGAATGCTGTTCTGAATGTACTTTTGGGAGTGTTCTTGTTTATCGGCCTTCGGGCTTTCATCGGCAAATGGTTTGAAAACATGGTTGCAGTAAGTGTAGTTTCCTGTGTAATCGCAGTGATTGTAACTGCATTACTTCTTTGGGCAGTAGCCGGTAAAGACAGTGGAGTAGTGGCATTTGCATATGCAGGCGTGTCCGGAGCGCTGGTGAACACACTTCTCGTAATGGGTGGAATCTATGTGCTTTATAAGGAGGCATATGCTGTAGCACTTGGTAAGGAAGCATCTGCAATTCTTGGAGTGATTGGCGGTGTAATCAGTTTCAACGGTGTGATAGAGGCAATTGTGGCAGCGATTATCGTGTCCGGTGTCGGCGTCGCATTAAATAGAGTGAAGCCTGTTGCAGAGAAGAGTAAAAAGGCATCTGTTTAAAAGGATGAATAAATATGCTTAGTGGAAAGCATATCGTACTGGGAGTAAGCGGAAGTATTGCAGCATATAAGACTGCAAATCTTGCCAGTGCACTTGTTAAATTGCATGCGGACGTAACAGTGATTATGACGCAGAATGCAACGAATTTTATCAATCCTATTACTTTCGAGACTTTGACGGGGAATAAATGCCTTGTCGATACTTTCGACCGGAATTTTCAATATAGTGTGGAGCATGTGTCTCTTGCTAAAAAAGCAGATATTGTGCTGGTTGCACCGGCCTCTGCAAATGTGATTGGAAAGATGGCGAATGGGATTGCGGATGATATGCTGACCACTACGGTTCTTGCCTGCAAATGTCCTAAACTGGTATCCCCGGCAATGAATACTAATATGTTTGAAAATGCTATAGTTCAGGATAATCTGAAAAAACTGCAACACTATGGTTTTGAGATTATTCAGCCTGCGGTGGGCTATCTGGCCTGTGGGGACACCGGCTCCGGTAAAATGCCTGAACCTGAGGAACTTTTGGAGCACATTCTGTATACTATTGCCTTTGAAAAAGATATGGCAGGGAAAAAGGTGTTGGTTACGGCGGGACCTACCAGAGAGAAGCTGGATCCTGTTAGATTTATTTCCAATTATTCCACCGGGAAAATGGGCTATGCGATTGCACAAAACTGCGCCAGAAGAGGTGCGGAAGTTACGCTTGTCAGTGGTCCTGTGTCCATAAAGGAACCGCTTCATGTCAAAGTCATTCCTGTGGAATCGGCCGCTCAGATGGCTGATGCTGTAAAACGCTATAGCGACAGTCAGGACATCATCATTAAGACAGCTGCAGTGGCTGATTACAGACCGGCCAGTGTGGCAGATGAAAAAATAAAGAAAAAAGACGATAATTTGTCTTTGGAACTGGAGCGTACGGAGGACATTTTGGCTTATTTGGGAGCAAACCGTAAGCCGGGACAGTTTATCTGCGGCTTTTCCATGGAGACAGAGAATCTTATTGAAAATTCCAGAAAGAAGCTTCAAAAGAAGCAGATTGATATGATTGTTGCCAACAATTTAAAGGTAGCAGGAGCCGGTTTTGGAACAGATACCAATGTGGTAACTTTTATTACTGAGGATGATTGCCGCGAGCTGGAACTGATGAGCAAAAATGATGTGGCAAATCATTTGATATCTCATATTTTAGAAATCCTTGACAAAAGGAAGGATATGTAGGTATAATGATTCACGTGGTTGCACTTTGTGTGACCAACAAGCGGATGTGGCGGAATTGGCAGACGCGCCAGATTTAGGTTCTGGTGTCCCGTGACGTGCAGGTTCAAGTCCTGTCATCCGCAGTACCTAAATAAGCGTTAAAAGGGAGTAGTTACAACGTGTGATCAACATACCCCGATGAGGTCGCTATCGATGCACATCGTGGTCGCACGCTTTCATTTAACGAAGCGCCGTCCCGGCGACGACAATGAAAGAACAAGACTTTTAGCACATTTGTGCTAATGGTCTTTTTTTTCGGGTTTTCATAGAAAAAAAGAGAAAGGAATGTGGGAAAATGGAAATTTTGTTACAGTTAGGATTACTTGTATTGGGGTTTGTGATGTTGATGAAAGGCGCAGACTGGTTTGTGGAGGGCGCATCTAAGATTGCGGACAAGTTTGGAATTCCGCAGCTGGTTATCGGGCTCACCATTGTCGCTATGGGAACTTCGCTCCCGGAAGCAGCAGTCAGTATTTCTGCGGCACTGAAAGGAAGCGCCGGAATTACCATCGGAAACGTGGTGGGAAGCAACATTATGAATGTTCTGGTCATTCTGGGGTTGACTTCCGTTATCTGTGCCATTTCCGTACAGAATTCGACCATACGTTATGAAATCCCTTTTGTAATTCTGGTATCGGTTGTTTTGGCAGCTATGGGGCTTACCGACAATCGAATCAATCGATTGGAAGGAATTATACTGTGGGTATTTATGGTAGTGTATCTGTTGTACCTGCTTCGCATGGCAAAAAATAATCCTCAGGAAGAGGATGAGAATGATGCCAAGAAGGAATCTGTAATCAAGATGATTTTTTTCGTACTCATTGGAGCGGTTCTGGTGGTGAAGGGCAGCGATGTGGCTGTGGATGCGGCAACTGCGCTGGCAACCATTTTTGGAATGGATGAGAGATTGATTGGACTTACCATTGTTGCGTTTGGCACATCTCTTCCGGAGCTTGTGACCAGTGCTACGGCAGCAGTAAAGGGGAAAGCGGACATCGCAGTGGGAAATATTGTCGGAAGCAATATTTTCAATATCCTGTTTGTTGTCGGTACAACAGCATTGATTACGCCGGTAGAATACAGTGCGAACTTTATGGTGGACAGTATTGTTATGATATGTGCTGTGATTTTACTCCTTGCATGTGTTGTCAGGAAAAAAAGTCTGGGAAGAACGGGCGGTGCTGTTATGCTTTTAGCATATGCCGGATATTTTATATATCTGCTTAGATAGAAATGTGGAAAGCTGTTGCAAGTAGCATTCTTTCAATGATATAATGAACTATAATAGAAAGAGAGAATACGTTGTGGATAAAAGAATTGGAAATATTGTAATTGGACAATCGGGTGGACCGACAGCGGTTATCAATGCTTCCGTGGCCGGAGTGTATAGAGCGGCCAAGGACCTTGGTGCGGCAAAGGTCTACGGGATGGTGCACGGAATTCAGGGATTTTTGGAAGAGAATCTGATTTTGCTGGAAGAGTACCTCGACAGTGGAATCAACATCGAAATGCTTAAGAGAACTCCGTCGGCTTTCCTGGGAACATGCCGTTATAAGTTGCCGGAGCTTGTTGGAAATGAGCAGGTTTACGAACAGATTTTTCGTATTATGGAGAAATATGAGATAGAAGCTTTTTTCTATATCGGCGGTAATGACTCCATGGATACTGTGAAGATGTTGTCCGATTATGCCGCAGAGCATGGAAGAAAAGAACGCTTTGTGGGAATACCCAAGACAGTGGATAATGACCTGCCGGTGACGGATCACTGTCCCGGATATGGTTCCGCAGCAAAATATATTGCCACTTCTCTGAAGGAGGTTATCCGTGATGTGCAGTCTACCGGCCTTGCGAATCCGACAGTGCTGCTCGTGGAAATCATGGGACGTCATGCTGGATGGCTTGCGGCAGCAGCAGCTCTTGCAAAAGGGGATGATTGTGATGGGGCGGATGCCATTTATCTTCCGGAGAGAACCTTTGATATCGATGACTTTGTTGACCACATCGTAGAGGTCGCCAAGGACAAAAATACGATAGTGGTGGCTGTGTCAGAGGGAATCAAGCTTGCTGACGGCAGATTTGTATGTGAACTTGGCGGCGGTGCTGACAGTGTGGATGTGTTTGGACATAAGCAGCTGAGTGGATGTGCATTGACGCTGGCTGGAATCGTAGCTGCAAGAACAGGATTTAAAACAAGAGCGATTGAGCTTTC
>JAILPF010000220.1 GCA_024699575.1 Acetatifactor sp.
TGATAATCTCATTATCCCTCTTATGACGTTCATTATATTTTTTTATCTGAGAAGAGGTGATTACATGAATAATAAGAGCAATCAACCAACTCATCACACTGACTAGTGCTATCCAGAACAACGGTTCCTTCGTCAATAATCGATGGTAAGTGTATTCCATATCCAGCATGGTACCATCAATGTTTTCGCCAATTGGTACATATAATATAATCCCGGGTGCAACACTTTTTAATGGTTCAATCGGAATTTCCATAGCATTCGTACTGGAATTCGGAAGATAAATCAAGTAATCTTTAGGACTCATACGAATGAGTGTTTCCCCATCAAAAGTAACAGTCTGTAGTTCACATGAGTTTGCGTCAAATGTACGAAGGTCCGGAATGGTAGAGACTATTTCCTCACCAGAAACATTCTGGTGGATTTCCAACGCTCCATTCCATGCAGATTGCAAAAAAACTTCTCGATTGAATGTTAATTTAAATGCAAAGTCTGAAACTTCATCCTTCGTATTGTTCGAGATGGTAAAATCGTAAGTGTAGGCTTGATAGTTATGTTCAGTAAGCCCCTCATTATTCATATCGAAAAGCTTCGTCCACGTACCACTTCTTGGAACAGCATTGACAGAAATATCTTTCGACTTTATATCCGCCACACCAAAAAGCGTGGAACCCGAAAAAATCTTATGATGCCTTGTATTGTTATATGCATTGTTTTTCAGGACACTAAAACCCAAAAAAGCAATTACTAGTATAAAAGTAGTACAAAATACTATTCTGATTTTTCTGTCTTTTCTCATCAAAAATCTACCTTTACATACTTGTTTTTGCACAGTTGAAGGTTTATTCATTGGTGCAAGAATTCCAGATTTTTAATCATGAATCGTAGAAGTGCTGTCCATCCTCTGTCACAAGACGTTCTGTCTTAGGGTACTCATAGATAGCGCTGTTATCTGCATTGGTCTCAAGATAAGAGGCAAACTCCTTTGCATACCACTTGGCCATCTCAAGATTGTGCATACGGTAATATCCACAATTTTCGGGAGCGATGCCGGGCACCTTCTGTGCGTCATCTACGGACTGAAATGCTCTCAGTACTAAATCATATATTTCCTGTGGGGCACGGTTGCCCTTGAGTATGAGATAAAAGCCTGTAAGGCACCCCATAGGTCCCCAATAAATAACCTCATCCTTCCAATCAGGGTCGTTGCGAAGAAAAGTTGCAATAATGTGTTCCAACGAATGCATTGCCAAAACATCAATAACCGGCTCCCTGTTAGGTTTTTTCAGTCTTATATCATAAGTCGTAACTGAATAGTCTCCCAAATGATCTACCCTGCTTGTGAAAATTCCGGGCACAATGAGCGTATGGTCTACCGAAAAACTCTGTATTAATTCCATTCTATTTTTCCTCCTGAAAACAAATTATCTGGTTCATATGTTTCTAATTATACTACATCATAAAGTCTTATGCTACATGATAATTTTTGTGTTCCCCGTAAAAAAATCATAGTTTTCTATCCGAAGGCACTTCACACCCTCAAAGACAAAATGAACACACCAAGGCATAAGTCCTTTTATCTCCTGAAACTGTTCAAAGGCAAATTCATCACAAAAATTATGGATAATCGTACTGAGCGCTGTCCCATGACTTCCTACAACTACTGTTTGCCCCTCATAGTCATGTAGGACATCGAAAAGAGCATGGACATTTCTTCCCATCACTTCTTCAAGGCATTCCCCATCCGACAACTTGTATTGAAAATCCTGCCACTGTCTTTTGGAAAAAAAGTTAAAATCTTCAATCCATTCACTATTTACTTTGCGTTCCCGAAAATCATCTATCGTTTCTATTTCTAGTCCCTTTTTATCTGCAAAATCCTTTACAGTATCAACAGCTCTTTTGAATGGGCTGGAAAGTACAGCATTTACAGGTATGTTTGAGAAATAGCTTGTCACAAGCAGTCTATCTTCCATTCCTTTGGCAGATAATTCTCTCAAATTATCATCATGATTGTCATAATTAGGCTGTGCATGACGCACGAAATACACATTTGTCAGTTTGGCATCCATTTTTTCAAACGCGATTCGAGGGTCGTTATCCTTATCGAGGTGTATCAGACCGCAGCGAATAAATCCCAGTTTGCGGAGCAGATTTTGCATGACTTTGTTGTCTTCATGGGTATCCATTCGCAGATGTTTGCATTGTTCAAATGCCCAGTTAATACAAAAGCTTCCGATTCCTTTTATGCTTCCATCTCCTGCAATTCTATGTACAACCCCATATTCATTTCTCCCAATCCAATTTCCATTTTCAATCACAGCATAGGTGGGTTCCGGCTGGATACCATAGTCATAAAAGAACGTACCTACAATCCTTCCCTCATGTTCACATACATAGCTTTTCCCATCAGATATATCTTGAAGAATCAATTCTTTGGGCGGCCAGTTAGTTCTTCCCCATTGATTTGGATTACCTGTTTTTGCCATAAACTCTCTTGCATAGGCAAATATTTCCATCTGCCTTTCAATATCATCTGTAGTCGCTTTCCTAATATACATAAAATTTCCTCTTAGTTACTATTTTTACCAGACATACGGGAACAATCTGTATTTTACACGCTGTTTATATTCAGAATACCCTTCCAGTCCATTCTCAAGGACTTTCTCCTCATTCTGAATACGCTTCACAATAATCGGAAGATAAAGAAGCATAATGAAAAAAGAGGGAAGCGACCCCAAAATCAATGGCATGGATAAAAACAACAAGAGTGTCACAAAATACATTGGATGCCTGACAACCCCGTACAATCCTGTATCAACAACTTTTTGATTGTCCTGTACCTCAATTGTCCTTGAAAGATATTGATTTTCCCTTAAAACTTCGGCATACATGATATAACTGCATAAAAAGACGGCACTGGCAAAATAAACAATCCAATCCGGAAGAATCATCCATTGAAATCTGTAATTGAATCCCGCAAGTATAAATGCAGCGAGGAACATCAATCCACTCATTACAATAACCAATCTCTGCTCTGCTTCCACTTCTCTCACATTCAATCTTTTTTTCAAAAGCTCCGGCGATTTAAACATCATAAAAATACCCGCACCAAACATAGGTACAAACAAAAGAATCATCAGAAGCCAACCATTTCGATAATGAAGCGTTCCGGCAGGAAGAAACAATAAAACGCCAAGCAAAATAACTCCGGCTACGAATCGACTGATTGCCTTAGCAAATAAAGATTTTGTCATTCTATTACCTCTCTTGTCAAATCCTTTACCCATTTATATTTTTTATAGTGATACATTACCCAAGGAATCTTCCCTACCTCATCCAGGCAGGTGCATGCGTAGACTACCACAACCGGCCAATGTAAAACAAAGGCTCCGAGAAGTGCTGTAGGAATTGCAATCCCCCACATACATACCGCAAGACTATATACATCAAATAAAGTATCTCCTCCGGCCGAAAAAATACCATTGATGACAATGGTGTTGACACATCGTCCAATCATATAAATTGCCATCACAACCATCATCCCCACAAGATAATGTCTCGCCGCATCTGTAAGCTTCATAAAATTTACAACCGCAGGAGTCACTAAAAGCACTAGGCCTGTGGAGAAAAATCCAATTATAAATGACATCACTGCAATCCGATTTCCAAAGAGTTTCCCTCTTTCAAGATTACCTGCACCAAGCTCCATACCAACAATGATTCCCCCGGCACTTGCGATACCGTTGCACAAGCAGCAAAATAAGTCTCTTACAACAGCCGCAACAGCATTCGCCGCAGCCGCATCTCCACCGAGATGCCCCATAATTGCTGTATAAGACGTAAATCCGATGCCCCAGAAAAGTGAACCTCCCAGAATAGGAATCGCTACTTTCCTAAAATCAGCGGAAAGTCCCGAATAACGTTTGAAGAAATGTGAAAATTTAGGATGTATATATCCCTCACGAGAAGAAGAAACAATGGCCCATACTAATTCCACAACCCGAGAAATCAATGTAGCGATTGCGGCCCCCTTTGCTCCCATGGCAGGAACACCGAACAAGCCAAAAATAAAGACTGCATTCAGGATAATATTAAGGACAACTGCACCGGAACTGATTAATGCACTACGTCCGGCATGGTCCGTAATTTTCATAATAGTAAGATAACATTGTGATACACCTGTCAACAGATAAGACCATCCGGCAATTCGTAAATATCCGGCTCCAATGGATATGAGATCGGTTTCGTCCGCAAAAATTTTCATAAGAAGTTCGGGTATTCCAATACACGCTATAAAAAATAAAAAAGATGCAAGCGCAGCCAGACGTAGCATCATTGCAAATATCTTTTTGACTGTTTCTTTATCGTTTTTCCCCCAATATTGTGCCCCCAGGATTGCTCCTCCCGCAGTCACAGTACCAAGTATCATATTTTGAATAAACTGAATCTGAGTTGCAAGAGATACAGCAGACATGGAATCCTGCTCGATTTTCCCAAGCATAACAGCGTCCGCGGCAGCTACAGATGCAAGCATCAGACTTTGAAATGCGATGG